>JAODMX010000284.1 GCA_025464735.1 Frondihabitans sp.
GGTGACCTCGGTGTTGCGGTCGTGCGAGCGGGGGTGCGCGGTGCGACTCGTCGTGGGCGTCACGAAGCGGTCTTCGATTGTCACGGTCATGCCGTCGCCACCTTGTCGACGCGGACTCGTTCGTCACCCGAGTCGAGCCGTACGGCCCGCAGGTAGACGAACAGGGGGATGCAGACGATCACGAGCGACACGATCGCCATGGCCGCCGAAACGCCGAAGCGGAAGCTCTGGAAGCTCTCGATGTAGGTCAACACCGGCAGCACCTGGACGTTCGCCGGCGTCGGGACACCGAACATGACGAACGGCAGAGTGAAGTCGTTGATGTTGTGCAGGATCGAGATGATGATCGCCAGTGAGATCGGCCCCCTGAGGTAGGGGAAGATCACGTAGCGCAGCTTTGCCCACCAGAGTGCGCCGTCGATCGCCGCCGCTTCGTGCACTTCCGCATCGACTCCCTGGAGGCCGGCCAGCGCCAACAGGTAGATGAACGGCCACGACATCCAGATCGCAACGAAGACGAGGGCACCGAAACTGTTCGGCCCGTTGAGCCAGAGTCCGCCGTCGATGCCGAACGCGCTGAGGGCGTGATTCGCGATGCCCGTCGGTTGAAGGATGGTGCGCCAGACGGTCGCAGTGACGAACACCGGGAGCACGTAGGGGATGAGAAAGACCGAGCGTACGACGGCGCGGCCGCGGAAGGCGTTCTGTGTGGCGATGGCGGCGATGACCCCGATCGGAAGCGTGATCGCCGTCACGATGAGCGCGAACGCGACGCTGATCCCGATCGATGAGAGGAGCCCGGACTGCGACAGGGCCTGCACGTAGTTCTGGACCCCGGTGAAGGGCGCGGTGTACCAGGAGCGCAGCGTGTAGGCAGTGAGGTTAAGGGTCGACAGCGCCACCCCGATGATCAGCGGGACGATGATCACGACGGCGATCAGGATCCCGGCGGGCAGCAGCATCCACAACGGTCGGTTGCGGGAGCTCAGTCGCTTTCGTCGCTCGCCGATGCCGGTGGGCGGGCGCTGCCGCCGATCGAGGTCGGTGCGCTGGCGCTGGGTCTGAAGGGAACTCGTCATCGTGTCTCCTACTTCTGCTGCTGAGCGAGGGCTTGCTGCGCGGCCTGCTGGGCCGTCACGAGCTGCTTGCGGATCTCGGCCGTCGTGATCGATCCGTTCTTCAAGGCCGGGATGCTCTGGACATTGATGTTCACCAGCGCGAGTTGGATGTCGCTCCAGGCCCCGGTGAAGGGGGTGGCCGCGGACTTTCCGGCGGCGGCCTCGATGGGCTTGAGGGTTGGGTCGGCACTTTCAAGAGCCGTCACGGCCGCCTTGTTGGTGGGGAGCTGCCCGAACGTCTTGTAGAAGTTCTCCTGCTGCTTTTGCGCCGTCGCCTGCTTGATGTAGGCGAACGCGAGCGCTTGGTTCTTCGAGTAGTTGGCGACCACGAGGTTGTCACCCGAGAGGATGCTCGCAACGTCTTGCCCACCGGCCGGACGCTCGGTGTGACCGGGAGGCACGGTCGGCATCAGCGCATAGCCGTACTTGCCCGCGACGGGTGACTTGTCGAGGGTCGGCTTCGACGCCGCCGTCGTCATGAGCAGGTAGGCGGACTTGCCCGACGCGAAGTTGGCAAGCGCCTGGGCGCTGTTCCAGCCGACCGAGGCGGGATCGACGACCTTGTCTTTCGTCAGCCAGCCGAAGTAGGCCCGGTAGGCCGACACCATGCTTTCGGTGTCGAGGGTGGCCTTGTCGCCCGAGACCAGGGGATTGCCCGCCTGCGCGCCCATCGCCCAGGCGAACTTCCAGGGATCGGCCGTGTCGGCGTAGTCGGTGGCGATGCCGTATGTACCGCCACCCGTCATCGTCTTGGCCTGCGCGGCGAGGTCGTCCCACGTCGTCGCGGGAGCGGAGATCCCTGCCTTCGCCAGGAGGTCCTTGTTGTAAGCAAGTACGAACGGGCGGCTCGCAGCCGGCACACCGATCTCGTTCTTCGTCGACGGGCCGGAGATACCGAGGCTCGCCGGTTGGAACCTGTCGCGCCCGCCGACAGCCTTCCAGTCGGCGGCCGTGAGCTTGACGAAGGCGCCGAGGGAGTACGCGGTCGGGGTGAAGGTCGTGCCGATGCTGTATACGTCGGGGCCCTGCCCGGAGATGACGGACGTCTGGATCCGGGTCAATTCGTCGGCCGGTGAGGCGTACGTGTCGTATTTCAGCGTCGCGCCGGTCGTCTTCGCGAACTGGGCTGCCATCTGTGCCTGCCACTCCTTCTGCTGCTGCGGGTAGACGGTGTCGACACCGACGAGGACATTGAGGGTCTGACCGGCTCCGTCGATCTTTCCGTCGGCGCCGACCAGCGCCCCCTTGCCGGCTGCGCAGCCTTGAACTGCGATGGTGATCACGGCAAGCCCGGCGAGGGCGCCCACGACTGTGCGAGCTCTCATCTGTTTCCTCCTTGAAACGGTTCCTCGACCCTAGAAGAGTGGCAAATTAGCGGCAATTATTTGCCACTAATTTGCCAACATTGCTAGGTTTTGCCCCATGACGGATCCCGTACGGCGCAAGGCAGCGACGATTACCGACGTCGCCGAACGCGCCGGCGTCGCACCGTCCACGGTGTCGCGGGCGCTGACAACACCGGACCGGGTCAACGCCCTCACGCGACGCCGGATCGAGCAGGCGGCCGACGAGATCGGCTACGTTCCGGCCAGGCCGAAGACGGGCGGAGGGCCCGTTCTCACGCGGGCCATCGCGGTGCTTGTCTCGGACATCACCAACCCCTTCTTCTTCGACATCATCCGCGGCACGCAGCAGCAGCTGAAAGCTGCGGGCTACACCCAGCTGCTCGTCGACACGGAAGAGTCGGGCGAACTCGAGGCTGCGACGCTCGCCTCCCTTCGGCACAGTGCCGACGGGGCTGTCGTCACGGCCTCGCGCCTCCCCGACGCCCAGCTCGCGGAAATCGCCAGGCATATGCCGCTCGTCGCGATCAACCGCCGACCCGAGGGTGTGCCCAACGTGCTGATCGACACGCCCGGCGGCGTCGAGCAAGCGCTCGAACACCTCTACTCGCTGGGCCACCGCGACATCGTCTACGTCTCCGGGCCGGTCTCGAGCTGGTCGAACGAACGGCGCTGGAAGGCCCTCGAACGATCCTCCGAACGCCTCGGTGTCACGCCGCATCGCGTCGGTCCGTTCTCGCCGACCACGGCCGCCGGAGTCGTCGCCGACGTCGTCCTCAACTCGGGCGCGACGGCGTGCATCGTCTTCAACGACCTCATCGCCATCGGCATGCTCACTCGGCTGCGCGAACGGGGCGTCTCGGTTCCCGGCGACATCAGCGTGGTCGGCTGCGACGACATCTTCGGCGCCGACTTCTGCAACCCCCCGCTCACGACGCTGCACGCGCCGATCGAGAGGGCCGGCCGCGTAGCCGTCTCCATGCTCCTCACCCGACTCGACCGCGGGCCCGACGCAGCCGCGCAACGCCAGTCGGTCGTCCTGCCGACGACACTCACGATCCGGTCGACGACCGGACCCCTCCCCGCCCGCCCGACCAGAAAGGGAGGACGATGACGTCCCTCGCCCCGCACCCCGACCGTCTCCTGCCCACCGAGCCCGCGACTCTCGCGATCGCCCGCGACCTCTACACGGCGGTCAGCGACGCGCCGATCCTTTCGCCGCACGGGCACGTCGATCCGCGCGTCCTCCTCGACGATGAGGCCTTCCCGGATCCTGCGGCACTGCTCATCACGCCCGACCACTACGTGCTGCGCCTACTTCATGCCTCGGGCGTGCCGCTCGAGAACCTCGGCGTCGCTCCCCGCGACGACCCGGGCGCGGTCGCCCCCGGGCGGGAGATCTGGCGGGCCCTGGCCACCCACTGGGACGTCTTCCTGGGCACCCCGGTCCGCTACTGGTTCGAGACCGAACTCCACGACGTGTTCGGATTGACCGAGCAGCCTTCAGCGGAGAACGCCGACGAGCAGTACGACCAACTCGCCCAGGCCATCGACGAGCCCCGGATGCGGCCCCGGGCCCTCTTCGACCGGTTCCGTATCGACGTGCTTGCCACTACCGACGACCCCGCCTCCGACCTCGGGGTGCACGCCGCCCTCCGTGACGATCCTTCGTTCACCGGCCGCGTGCTGCCGACGTTCCGTGCCGACGCCTACTACGACCCGGTACGGCCGGACTGGCGCTCGTCAGTCGAGCGACTCGCCGAGGTGAGCGGCATCAGCACCACAACGCACGCGGGGCTCCTCGAAGCGCTGCGCTCTCGGCGCGAACACTTCGTGCGCCACGGCGCCACCGCGTCCGACACGGGAGTGCCGGACGCCTCCTCCGAACCTGTCGACGCGGTCGACGCGGAACGCCTGCACGCAGCCGCGCTCCGAGGCCCGCTGTCGGCCACGGACGCAGCCGCGTACCGGCACACCATGCTCTTCGAGAGCGCGCGCATGGCGGCGGATGACGGCCTGGTGATGCAACTGCACCCTGGGATCCTGCGCAACCACCACCGCCCGACTCTCGAGCGCTTCGGGCCGGACGTGGGGGCCGACCTCCCCGACGTGAGCGCGTCGTACACGCGAGAGCTCAGGCCCATCCTCGAGGCGTTCGGCACGCAGCCCCGGTTCCGCCTCGTGCTCTTCACCGTGGACGAGACTGCATTCACCCGCGAGATCGCGCCGCTCGCAGGTTTCTACCCGTCCGTCTACGCCGGGGCACCCTGGTGGTTCATCGACACGCCCGCGGCGATCAGGCGGTACCGCGAGGCCGTCACCGACAGCGTCGGCTTCACTAAGACGTCCGGTTTCATTGACGACACGCGAGCGTTCTGCTCGATTCCGGCACGGCACGACATGTCGCGGCGGGTCGATGCCGGCTACCTCGCATCACTCGTCGTCACGCATCAAATCACCGAGGATGACGCCCACCGGGTCGCACGCGACCTCGTCGACACGATCCCGCGCACCACCTTCCGCCTCGGCTGAGGCACCGGTCGGCGTGTCGCCACGGCCACGGCGCGCGCCACACGCGACGATCAGGGCATGACCACGCTGATGACCGACGCGCGCAAGGGGCGATCGAAGCTCCGCATCCTCGCGATGGTCGTCGTTGGTCTCATTGCCGGCATCGTGTCCGGGTTGCTCGGGGCCGGCATCAGCGCCGCCGTCATCGCGTGGGCCGCCGCCTGCCTGACCTACCTCGTCTGGGTCTGGGCCGTGGTCGTGCCCTACGACGGTGAGAGCACGCGCACCCATGCCCAAGCGGAGGATCCCTCACGCAGCACGAGCCAGTTCCTCCTCCTCCTGGCATCGCTCGCAAGCCTCTTCATCGTCGGGCTGACCATCGCGGAGTCCAACCAGGCCAAAGGAATCCTCGCTGACGTCCTCGCCGGTCTCGCTGTCTTCAGCGTCGCGCTGTCCTGGTTCTTCATCCACACGTTGTTCATGCTGCGATACGCCGTGCTCTATTACAACGGCGACGAGGAAGGCGGCATCGACTTCAACCAGGCAGAGCCGCCCGACTACCTCGATTTCGCCTACCTCTCGTTCGACCTCGGAATGACCTTCCAGGTGAGCGACACCACGGTGACATCGAGCCCGATCCGCCACATGGTGCTGCGGCACAGCCTGCTGTCGTACCTCTTCGGATCCGTGATCCTCGCGACCCTGATCAACCTCGTCGCCGGTCTGGCCAGCTGAGCGCCCACACGTCTCGTCGTCGTTTCCGAGAGGCGATCTTGGGCGACACGTGCGGATCTGCCGCGTCTCGAGTCACCCGGGGAGAATGATGTGAAGGTGACTCACGACCTCATGACCCCCGAGAACAACGTCCAACGCATCATGTGGACCGGCACCGCCTGGTTCGTCGGAGCCACCGGCACCGTGGCCATCGTGCTCGGACTGCTCCTGGCCTCCGGGTGGCGACCCGCAGTGCTGTCGACCGGCCTCGCCGTGATCTGGTGGATCGGTGCCGGCCTGACCGGCCTCAGCATCGGCCTTATCGGCTGGTCCGGTTGCCCGATTCTCGAGGTGTCCGTCCCGATCGCCGACCGCAACAAGACCCGCACGATGCAGGTGGGCACGCTCCTCTACATCGTCGGCGGCGTCCTCTCGCTGTTCGCGGTCCTGGTCGGCCCCGCGCACTGACTCCGCTCGGAGGCACCCGATGAACACTGACGCAGGCGTCGTCTTCGCGTGGCGCGGCCCCTTCACGAACGACGAGGTCAACGCGCTGCACGCCGAGGCCTTCGAGCACCGGCTCTTCGACGACGACTGGTTGAGGCAGCTCGATCGTCACAGCGTGGGTTGGGTCACGGCACGCGATGCCGAGGGCCTGGTCGGCTTCGTGAATGTCGTGTGGGACGGCCTGGTCCACGCCTTCCTAGAAGACACGATCGTGGCTCGCCGCGCCCGGCACCGCGGCGTCGGGGCTCGCCTCGTGATGTCCGCTCGTGACGGTTCGCGCGTGGCCGGTTGCGAGTGGCTCCATGTGGATTTCGAGGACGACCTCGGGGCGTTCTACTTCGACGCCTGCGGCTTCACCCCGACGAGTGCCGGACTGATGCGGCTGATGCCGGAGACCTCGGCGTAACCGGCGCTTCAGCGCCCGCGCGCTCGGAGATGCTGGGTGAGAAAGAGGGCGGCCCGGTCCAGGGCTTCGTCCGCTTCGTCGAGTGTGTCCGCCCACGATTGGAACACGTGGGGGACTCCGGCCGTGATGTCGAGGATCACGTCGACGTCGGCCTCCCGTGCGCGCTCGGCCAACCGAACCGAATCGTCGAGGAGCAACTCGTTCGTGCCGACCTGCAGCAGGATCGGCGGGAGGCCGGCCAGGTCGGCCAGGACGGGAACGGCGAGGAGTGGCTGATTCGGATCCTGCCCGCCCAGATACATCTCGCCGGTGCGGCCGAGAGCCTCCCTGGTGAGCAGCGGGTCGATGCCCTCTTTCGTGGACATTGAGGCGCCCGATCGAGTGTGGTCGAGGCCCGGCGAGAATGCCGCGATCGCACCCGGCATGGGAAGCCCTTGATCTCGCGCGGCCAGGCAGGTCGTCACGGTGAGACCTCCGCCGGCCGAATCGCCGGCGAAGACGATCGACTCGGGGTCGATGCCGCTCTCGAGCAGGCTGCGGTACGCGGCGACGCAGTCGTCGATCCCCGCGGGGAAGGGGTGCTCGGGGGCGAGTCGGTAGTCGAGCGAGATCGCTCGGACGGTGGTCCGGGTGACGAGATTCGCCGTGAGGACCATGGCGGTCGCGGGCGACCCGAGCGAGAACGAGCCGCCATGGAAGTACAGGATCGTTCCGGGAGCGGTATCGCCCTCAGGCTCGACAAGGATCGCCGAACGGCCGGCGAGTTCGATCGGCGTCTGTGTCACGCCGGTCGGAATGGGGAAGGTCCCCATCAGGGTCGCGAAGGACTCCCGCATCTGCTCGACGGGCACTTGCGCGATTGGCTCCGGCGCCCCGCGCAGCAGGGTGTCCAGTGCAATTCGTTGTTCGTGGCTCATGGGCTCTCCTCGATTGCGACGGGCTAACTACATGCCACGGCATGTATTGCTAGACTGTATGCCATGGCATCCACTTCCGCAACCGACAGCCTCGATGGGCTCTTCGACGACCTCGTTCGAACCGAGACCCGCCTCTAGAACGCCATCGGCGAGAAGCTGCGCGCCGAGCATGGGATCGTCACCTCCCAGTTCGAGTTTCTTCGCTACCTCCGCGACAACCCGCAATCACGGGTTGCCGACGTGGCCACGAGATTCGTCGTCGGGGTCGGCGCCATCAGCAAGGTGGTCGATCGCCTCGAATCGCGCGGCTGGGCCAAGCGAACCCCGAATCCAGCCGACGGGCGGTCGTCGCTCATCAGTCTCAACGCCCGCGGACTAGCGCTGGTTACTGAAGCCGAACGAACCTTTCACGACCAGCTCGAGGAGCTGATCGCGTCTGCCATCGGCGTCGACCAGGTCGAGACCACCGCTGTGGCATTGGCGGCGCTTCGTCGCTCACTTGAGCGCGCGGGAGCCGGGACCCCGATCGGGTAGATCGGTACGAAAGCGAGCGCGTCACACACGCAGCTTGAAGCCGACGTGCGATGCGGTGAAGCCGAGCCGCTCGTAGAAGCGGTGGGCGTCGACGCGGGCGGCGTCGGAGGTCAGCTGCACCAGGGTCGCACCGCGATGGGGCGCCTGCTCTATCGCCCATGTCATCATGGCCGCGCCTATTCCGGCGCTCCGCCGATCCGATCGCACCCGCACCGCCTCGATCTGGAGACGGTGGGCGCCCTGGCGAGCCAAGCCGGGGATCAGGGTCAGCTGCATGGTGCCGACGACGTCGCCGTGATCGTCCACAACGAGGAGCTCCTGCGCCGGGTCGGAGTCGATCGCCGCGAACGCCCGTTCGTAGGCGGGGAGATCGTCGTCGTTCGCCCGGTCGCCACGCGAGGCGCTGATCGGGTCATCGGCGAGGAGCTCGATGATGACGGCCAGGTCGGAGGCGACGGCGCGGCGAAGCAGCACGTGACCACCGCGGGCCCGCAGGATCACTGTGGTTGCGTCACTCACGGCTGCGTCAGCTCGCGAGAAGGCTGAGCACGAAGAAGGCCCCGTCGTCGTCGTGCTGGATCGCGGCGCTCCCGCTGAAATGGGCGAAATCGTCTGTGCCGGTGCCCGGCACGATGTTGCCGAACTGCCCGGAGTCGCTCGGCGTCTGCATCGCCCCGTGCTGCACCGTGAAGGAACCGGAGCGCCCGTCGTCGAGGGTGCCGGTGACACGCTCCACGGCGACGTAGCCGCGCCCGGTCTCTTCGTCGCCGGAGCTGAGGAAGACGAGATCGCTGTGGCCGATGAGCCCTCTCGTGAAAACCTTGTGCATCGAGAGCCCCTGCGCCCAACCTCCTTCGACCCCCGGCAGGTCGATGGGTGTCGCGGCCGACACGTCGAAGCGGGCAGTGAGAGTCTCCACGATGTCCATGCTTCGACCGTACCCGCACCAACCGACACGGGACGTCTGTCGGTCGACCCTGCCATGCTCGACCAATGACC
Source organism: Frondihabitans sp. (assembly GCA_025464735.1). Next base: position 9,050 of record JAODMX010000284.1, read on the forward strand.
GCCACCACCCTCGCCAACGTCATCCAGGTCGTTGCGACACTCATCGCCCTCGTGGGCGTCGCCGTGTCTTTCGTCTACTCGAAGCGCGGGCAGCAGCTCCAGCGCGAGCAGGCGCAGCAGGCGGCAGAGCAGGCCGCCGAGTCGAACCGGGCCGCGCAGGCCGCGGCGCAGAGGTCGGCTGCGGCGTCGGCGCTCACGATTGACGACCTCCAGCGCATCGCGGTGGCCCTCGAAGACATTGCCGTTTCGGGGTCGCGATCGACGGGGTACGAGACGCGCGCGCCTCGCCCGACCGTTGCCTGGACGCTGGTGCCGACCGGATCCGAGACTTTCCGCCTCACCAACGTCGGCTCCGCCACCGCGCACGACGTCTGGGTCGGTGGCGCGGCGTCCCTCGACGGCCCGCACGACATCGTGCCCGGCAGGTCCGTGGCCGCCGGGGTGTCTCTCACGTTCCGTGCGGCGATCCTCCCGACGACCACGGATGCCACGATCACCGTGACCTGGGCCTCGACGGGCGGCGCCACCGACCGGCACTCGTGGCGTTACCCGCTGCTGGCCCCGCCTGCCTAGTCGCCCTCAGGCGGCCCACCCACGGCAAAACCCTCGTCGTCGGCTGTCGCGGTGGTCCTAGGACCACCGTGCAGGCCGACGACGAGGGTTTAGCAGGCCGCGGGTGCGGGCGCCGCTACGCGGACGCGGCCACGCTGGCCGCATCCAGCCGCGCGAACTCGTCTGGGCTCAGCTTGATCGTGGCGGCTGTCGCGGAGTCCATGATCGACTGAGGACGCGACGCCCCGGGGATCGGGATCACGGTCGACGACTTCGCGAGCTCCCAGGCCAGGCACACGACCTGCGGCGAGAGGCGCCGAGCGTTGGCGATCTCGGCGAAGACCGCATGGTTCGCGCCGAGATCACCCGCGTTCGTGATGCCACCGAGCGGAGCCCACGGAAGGAAGGCGATGCTCATCTCGTCGCACAGCTCCAGCTCGGCCGTCGACGACAGGAACGCCGGCGAGAACTGGTTCTGCACGCTGACGAGACGGTCGTCGAGGATGTCGTTCGCCTGCCTGATCTGGTCGACGTTGGCGTTCGAGATACCGGCCATCCGGATGATTCCCTCGTCGAGGAGCTCGACGAGCGCTCCGATCGAGTCCGCGTAGGGAACCTTGGGGTCGGGCCGGTGGAACTGGTAGAGACCGATGGAGTCGACACCGAGTCGTCTGGCCGAGGCCTTGGCGGCCTCCTTGAGGTGCTCGGGGCGACCGTCGATGTCCCAGCCGCCGTCCTTGGCGTGGGCACGTTCGTGCCCGCCCTTCGTCGCGATGAGGATCTCGTCGGTGTTGCCGTGCCATTCCTTCAGCGCCTTGGCAATGAGGAGTTCGTTGTGCCCTTCGTCGTCGAGCTTGCCGCCGAGACTGTAGGCGTCCGCCGTGTCGATCAGGGTGATGCCGGCCTCGAGTGCCGCGTGGATCGTGGCGATGGAGCGTTTCTCGTCCGGGCGCCCTTCGATCGACATGGGCATCCCTCCGAGCCCGATGGCGCTGACCGTGACGTCGCCGATGGTGCGTGTTTTCATTCGTTCCGACCTTCGTTGGTGGGTTTAGAGGCGAGGGCTGCAGCTCCGACTCACCAGGCGTAGTCCTCCGGAGCCGGCTTGTGGCCCGGGAAGAGCGCGTCGAGCTTGTCGAGGGCATCCTGGTCGATCTTGATGTCGACGGATGCGACGGCGGAGTCGAGCTGCTCCATCGTACGGGGACCGGTGATGGGACCGGTCACGCCCGGCTGGTGCAGGAGCCAGGCCAGAGCGAGCTCGCCCGGTGCGTGACCGAGCTCCTTGGCGAGGTTCTCGTAGGCCTCGAGCTGGTCGCGGTGGCCGTCGACGTACTCCTTCGACCGCCCCTCGAGGCGGCGCTTGCCCTCCTGCTCCTTGCCGATGACCCCTCCGAGCAGACCGCCGTTGAGCGGCGACCACGGGATCACTCCGAGACCGTAGTTGATCGCCGCCGGGATGACCTCGAGCTCGACCTCACGCTTGATGAGGTTGTAAATCGACTGCTCACTCACCAGCCCGGTGAAGTGGCGAGACTTCGCCGCCTCCTGGGCCTGAGCGATGTGCCAACCCGCAAAATTGCTGGATCCGACATAAATCACCTTGCCCTGCGCCACCGCGACTTCGAGCGCCTGCCAGATCTCCTCCCACGGCGTGGCTCGGTCGATGTGGTGGAACTGGATCAGATCGATGTGGTCGGTCTGCAGCCGGATGAGACTCGCGTCGATGGCACGCCGGATGTTGAGAGCGGAGAGCTTGCTCTCGTTGGGCCAGTCGCCCATGTCGCCGTACAGCTTCGTGGCCAGCACGGTCTTCTCGCGGCGCCCGCCGCCTTTCGCGAACCAGCGCCCGACGATCTGCTCGGTCACGCCTTCGCCCTTCTTGCCGCCGTAGACGTTGGCGGTGTCGAAGAAGTTGATTCCCGACTCGTGCGCTTTGTCCATGATCGCGTGCGAGTCGTCTTCGGTGGTTTGAGGGCCGAAGTTCATCGTGCCCAGAATGGCGCGAGAAACGGAGAGCCCGGTACGTCCCAGATGTGTGTAGTCCATACTCTCCTGCCTAGACCCCTCCCAGGTGCCGTGTCCACCGCGTTCAGGAAGCTGCCACAATTCGTGCCACGCCCTCGCAAGGCGCTTGCGTAGGATCACGACATGTCGCTGCACGCGGAGGACCACCTCGCGCACCACCACCGGCTGCGCAACATGCGAGCCGCGAAACGGGTGCGACTCTTTCGTGCGCGACTGAATCACTTTCCACGGCTCCGCCTCGCCTACAAGATCGCGATCGGCGTGCTCGGCATCCTGGTCGTCATCATCGGAATCATCCTGATCCCGCTGCCGGGGCCCGGCTGGCTCATCGTCTTCCTCGGCCTGGCGTTGCTCGGCACCGAGTTCCCGGCGGCGCACCGCTTCAACATGTGGGTGCAGCGCAAGGTCCGGGCTGTCATCGCCTGGTTCCAGGCCCGACGGCGGCGACGCGCAGCGGCCCGCTGACGGTCGTCAGATGTCGGCCAGGGCCTCGGCTCCCCACGTGGTGATCTCTCGCGGCACGGCCAGATCGTGTGAACCTGCGTGCTTCAGAATCTCGACGGCGCGGACGCGCGGGGCCGCGACACCCGCGGTCGATACGATCCAGGATCCGACGAGGATGCTGTCGTCGACACTCGAGTGGACCGCGACGCCGGAGACATCGAACACCCCGTAGGCCGGCTCCGAGAACGTGACGCGGACGAGGTCCCCGTGGGCCAGGTCGGTGACGACGCCCGCCGGATCCTGCGAAACCTCATCGGCATCAGCGCGCTCGGCCGAGTGGAACGTCCGCAGCAACTGCAGGGCTTTCTGCGGCTTCTTGTTGGAGTCGAGAGGCTGACCGCCCAGGGCGAATGCTCCCATCACGGCGGAGTGAGTGGCGTGGCCGCGCACGGCGACGATCCCGTAGCGCTCCGTCGCGAGAGTCGCCACGACGGCGTCGTCGGGCTCGAGGTCGGCGAGGAAGGCGGCGAGCGCCTTGACGTTGCGTTTGGCCGGGGGAGTGAGGTCGTCTTGGGTCACCCGGCCAGCGTAATGAGTCCCTGCGAGTTCACCGCCAGGGCATTACAATTTCTCAGCTCGCTGCCGGTATTCTCGATCGACACATGACCGAGAGCCCTGCCGCCGCCACCCCCTACGAGGTGCTCGGGGTGAACGCTGCCGCGAGCCAGAGCGAACTCCGCCGGGCGTATCGCCGCCTCGCTCGAGAGACGCACCCCGACCTCGGCGGCAGCCCGGAACGGTTCCGGCAGGTGCAGCTCGCCTGGGAGCTCATCGGCACCCCCGTCGAACGAGCGCGCTACGACGGCGGGCGCCGCAGCTCGGCTCCCCACGACGAGCCGTACCGCACCTGGGCACCCACCCCGCCCCGTGCGAGACCGGAGTCGAAGCCGCGAGCCCGAGCATTTGGGCATCCCGGCGGCCAGGAGCGCGTGCGCTACCTCGACCTCATCCGCGAGTGGGTCGGCCGGGGCGAAGAACTCGACGACCCCTACGATCCCGCACTCGTCCGCTCCGCACCGGCCGAGATCCGGCGCACCCTGGCGAAGGCGCTTGCCGAGGAGGCGACCGCGACCGCAGTGGTGGAGTTGGGTATCGCCTACACGATTTGGAGCAACGTCGCGGCGGGTCACGACGGTGAGATCGACCACATCGTGCTGGGGCCCACGGGCATCTTCGCCATCAACTCCGAAGACTGGGGTGCGCCCGTGAGTCTCGTTCGGGGAGAGGTCGAAGGCGAGACGATCGAGCGAGGCGAACAGCCCGCTCGGGCCCTCGCGCGCAGCGCTCGCGCTTTCGCGAAGACGAGCCGGGTGCCGTTCACCGCCCAGCTCATCGTCGTCCCCGATTCGGCTCTCGTCGAGCCGGTCGAGCCCCTCAGCAAGAGTCGCCGCAACGCGGCCTTCGTCGTCCGCCGCTCCGTGCTTCCGCAGGTGCTTCGCGGCGGTCTGACCGGCGGGCCCGGCAGCCTCGCGGTCGACGTGTTCGCCGTTCGAGAGCGCTTGCAGCAGACCGTCCGATTCGTGTGATCGCGCCTCGCGCCCATTAGTGCGACCATGAGGCACGTTTTCCGTCAACGAGGAGGATCACCATGGTCACCACCAGCTACGCGTTCAGCGGTTTCAGTGTCGACAACATCGATCGGGCCAAGGCCTTCTACAGCGACGTTCTCGGCCTCACGGTCACCGACGGCATGGCGGGTCTCGTCAACGTCGAACTTCCGGGCGGGGCTACGGTGCTCATCTACCCGAAGGACGACCACGTCCCGGCTACGTTCACGGTGCTGAACCTCGTCGTCGACGACATCGATGCCGCCGTGTCCGAGCTGGAGGCTGCCGGAGTCACGCTCGAGAACTATGGCGGGTACGCCGACCAGCGTGGCATCATGCGCGGCAGATCGGTGGGGATGGGGCCCGACATCGCGTGGTTCCTCGACCCCGCCGGCAACATCCTTTCCGTTCTCGCGAACTGAGGGCACAGCCTCCCCGACTTAGGGCACAGCCTCGTGCGACGCGACTCCCGGTATCCTGAACGAGTGATCCAGGAGGAGGTGCGCGTGAGCGACGACGAGCAGCGAGCGTCACGCCCCGTCACCTCGATGTCACTTCGCGCGGAGCGTCTCCGCGTCACGATGGCGAAGGCGTCGGGTGCTAGAGGCGTTGAAGCGCGCCCCGGTCTGTCGCCGGCCCCGAAGCCCCGCGACCCGGAGCTCACCAATCCCTGGGCCAAGATCGGTCTGGGTGTCGGCATCTTCTCCGTCTTCATCAGTTTCTTCGCGGTGCCGAGCATGATCGCCCTCGTGTTCTGCGGCTACGGACTGGGTCGTGCGCGCGCCCTCGACGGGCGCGGCAAAGGCCCCTACGGGCGCAGCAGGGCACTGTGGGGCATTGGCCTGGCGGTCTTCGGCATCGCCCAGGCCGCCTACTTTCTGTTCGTGGCGAAGTACCTCTGAACGTCGCGCGGGCGGGTCACGAGGCGGCGCAGGTCGCCTGCCGATCCGAGAACATGGCAAGCTCGATCCTGTGACGATCCACGGACCAGCAGACGGCTGGGTGATCGCGCCCGACGGACGCAAATTCTGGGGCAAGGCGGGCGCAGCGGGGCTCCTCGTCCTTGACGAGCGCGACCGTGTCCTGCTCCAGCATCGCGCCGAGTGGAGTCACTTTGGCGGCACCTGGGGCATCCCGGGCGGAGCCCGTCAGTTCGGCGAGAGCGCCGTCGATGGTGCGCTCCGTGAGAGTGCAGAAGAGGCGGCGGTCCCGCCCGACGCTCTCCGGCTCCTCTTCACCTCCGTTGTCGACCTTGAGTTTTGGTCGTACACCACCGCCGTGGCGCGGGCGACGCGCCCTTTCGAGCCTGTGATCTCGGACGGTGAGAGCGAAGCGCTCGCCTGGATCCCGGTCGACGAAGTCGAAGCTCTGCCGCTCCACCCCGGGTTCGCGTCGTCCTGGCGTCGCCTTCTCGCCACTCTGCGCCGGCCCCTGCATGTGGTCGTCGACTCGGCCAACGTCGTTGGGTCCCGTCCGGACGGTTGGTGGCGAGATCGCGCCTCCGCAACCGACCGGCTCACCGCCTCTCTCGTGGCGCTCGCCGCGGGCGGTGTGCCGGCACGCGCTTTCTCGGCCCGCGACGACGTGGTCGACACCTGGTGGCCCTCAATCACCCTCGTGGTCGAAGGAGAAGCAAGAGGCGCTCACGATCCCGAGGTCGCCTCGTCCGTGACCGTGGTCCGTGCCGAGACCGACGGCGACTCGGCCATCGTCGGTTGCGTCCAGTCCCTGACGAGTGGGTCGGACGCTCCTGCGACCGTCGTCGTCGTGACGGCCGACCGGGAGCTCGCTCGCCGTGTCGAGGCCCTCGGCGCGACGGTCGTCGGCCCGAACACCCTGCTGGCCCTCGTCACGTCCTGAGCCGTTTCGGCGGCGGCGCGCTGCCGTCGCTCCCGCCCGGTTAACGAACGAAGCCGGCCACCCGCGTGCGCGGAATGGCCGGCCTCGAGCCGAACGGGTGTTACGCGGCCGGGCCCGAGCCGAGCGTCACCGTGACAGTGTGGCTGGCGCCCGCGGCGTCGGTGTACGTGATCGTCACCGAGTCGCCGACCTTGTGCGACTGGATCGCCGTGGTCAGAGCCGTGGAGTCCGCGACCGCGGTCCCGGCGACTGCCGTGATGGTGTCGCCGGCGACGAGACCCGCCTTGGCGGCGGCGCTTCCGGTGACGGTGCCGGCGATCGTGACGCCGGCACCGGTCGTGCCGGTCCCGGTTCCCGTGCCGCCGGTGCCCGTGCTCGTCGACGAGATCTCGGCGCCGAGGAAGGCGGGGAGACCGATGGTGATGTACTGACTCGACTCACCGGCTCGGATTTTCGTCGCGATCGACAGGGCGTCGCTGATCGGGATGGCGTAACCGGTCACATCGGTCGTCCCGGAGGAGGCCGCCGTGACAATCCCGACGACATCACCCGCGGAGTTGCGCAGCGGGCCACCGGAGTCACCCGAGACGACGTCGGCGCTGATCTCGATCAGGTTCGTCAGCGACTCGGTTCCGGATCCGGATTCACTCTGCACAGTGATTGCCTGCTTGGTTGCGGTGACAGTTCCCTTAGCCGTGACGAGGCTGCCCGTCCCCTCCGCGTTGCCCGTGGAGTGGATGGCGTCGCCGGTCGAGACGGCATTGGTCGACTTGTCGAACGAGACCGGGGTGAGCCCGGAGGCGCCCTGGAGCTTCAGCACCGCGACGTCGTGCGTCGCGTCTGTGCCCACCACGTCTGCCGTGTAGGTCTTGCCGGTCGAAACCACGGTGACCTGGATGCTGGTAGCGCCCTGCACGACGTGGTTGTTCGTGAGGATCGTGCCCGTCGAGGTCATGATCATGCCGGTCCCCGCCGACTTCGACGATTCGTCGTAGTCGAGGGTGGAGACGATGGTGACGAGACCCTGCTTCTCGGTAGCGGTTGCGGCGGTCGCGCTGCTCGGTACCGTGCCGGTCCCCGAGGAGCTGCCGCCACTTTCGCCACCGAACGTGCCGCCACTGCTGCTCCCGCCGCCGGACGAGAAGCCACCGCTGCCAGAGGAACCGTTCGGGATCTGCAGCGTCTGCTGCTGCCCGGCCGCCGAGGCCGCTTGTTCGCCGGTCGCGTGACCGAGGGCATAGGCCCCTCCGCCCGCAGCACCCGCGATGAGGACGCCGGCCGCGACGGCGCCCGTGACGGTCATCCAGCGCTTGGGCTTGCGCTTCGGCTTCGCAAAAGCAGGCGGAACCTGGCCGTAGCCGTAGGGAGCCTGCGCGTAGGCGCCGTTCTGGGGCTGGCCGTACGGAGCCTGTCCGGGCTGGCCGTAGGCGTCCTGCCCGTACTGCCCGTACTGCGGCTGCGCGTACTGACCGTACTGCGGGTACTCGGCCCCGAACTGCGCCTGCGGGTAGGGCGTCTGGCCGTAGCCTCCGCTCTGGGGCTGGCCTGCGGGAGTGCCCGAGGCGCCGGCAGCGGCGGCCGGGTCGTAGGCCTGGTAGCTGTCGTCCGGGGTCACGCTCGCGGTGCTCTGGTCGGCGCTGTTCACGTAGTGAGCAGGCGTCGGGCCGGTACGGTGCGGAAGCGTGTGCGCCGACGGAAGTTCGGCCGTGGGCTGTTGGAGCGTCGGTTGTTCGACGGTCGGTTGTCCGGTCGAGGGGAGCTCGACTGTGGGCTGTTCGTCCTGGCCTCGGCGCGCACCGTCGTCCGGCGCAGTGGACGACGGTGTCGTGCGCTCGTCGCCCGTGTTCTCAGGCTCTGGGGTTCCCGATGTGTCGGGACCTGTGTTGGTGCTGTCGTTCATGATCGCCTTCCTGGGGCTCGGTGCTAACTACGTCTATGTAAAACGCCCCGCCATGGAAATCCCTATGACGACTCTGAGCGACCGTGGTGAAGTGAATATCAAGCAGCTTCGGGTGTTTCCTTCCGGCGAGCGCAGGATCCTGGTCCCCCGAGTGAGGGACATCCGACTTCTCGAGACGCTACGCCGCACCCGACGGCCGTACCTGTGGATGAAATCGGTCCTGAAGCCGGGTAACGATTCCGCTACGCTTGGGGGCCACAGGAGGTCAACGATGGCAGAGCCAGCAACCCCGCCGAACGGCGCAGGGTCGCGCGACGACGAGGCGCGCAACGAGGTCGATACGACCCTCAGCTTCAACGAGGAGTTCCAGGCCCAGCTTGCTGCTCTCGAAGGTGGTGTGTCGAGCGACGAGCGAGAGGCTGTGGCGGCGTTACCCTCCGGATCCGCGCTCCTCGTCGTGCGTCGCGGTCCCAACATCGGAGCCCGATTCCTGCTCGACGCCGACGTGACGGTCGCCGGTCGGCACCCCAACGCCGGCATTTTCTTGGACGACGTCACCGTGAGCCGCAAGCACGCGGAGTTCCACCGGCACGGCACCTCGTTCAGTGTCAAAGACCTCGGTTCGCTCAACGGCACCTACTTCGACGGTGTACGAATCGACGAAGCCCTTCTCAGCGATGGCGCCGAGGTCCAGGTGGGCAAGTTCCGTCTCACCTTCTACGCGTCACGAGTTGATCTCGCGAACCTGGCGATCCAGTAGTGCCTCGCGCACTGGCCCGGGCATCCCACGCCCCGGGTGCCTCCGATCTTTTGACGATCGGGCAGGTTCTTGCCCGACTCAAGCCCGAGTTCCCCGACCTCAGCAACTCGAAGCTCCGGTTTCTCGAAGAACGTCAGCTGGTCACGCCGGTCCGCACCGAGTCGGGTTATCGCAAGTTCTCGCCCGCTGACGTCGAGCGTCTGCGCTTCATCCTGGGGCTTCAGCGTGACCACTACCTGCCGCTCAAGGTCATCCGTCAGCATCTCGCCGACCTCGATGCAGGCCGCCCGTCGTCGCTGCCCGGGGGTGCGACTCCTACGTCGATGCTCACCGGTGCCCGTCGCCTTGACCGCGACGAGCTCCTTCGCGAGTCCGGTGCGACGCCCGCGCTTCTCGATGACGCCATCGGCACATCGCTCGTTCCCGCGGCTGAGTTCTACGGTGACGATGCTCTGCGAGTGGTCACCGCTCTGGTTGAACTGAAGAAATCCGGCATCGAACCCCGTCACCTGAGGGCGTTCCGTGCTGCCACCGAGCGCGAGCTGAGCCTGATCGAGAGCGCGGTCGCACCGGCAGCCCGACGCCGTGATGCCGCTGGTCGCGCTCGCGTCGCCGAGCTCGCGCGCGAGATCTCCGACCAGCTCGAGATCGTCCGTGGCAACCTCATCCGCTCGGCTCTCGGGCGCCTCGACACGTAGTGGTCCGTGCCCTCCGCACGTAGACTGCAGGGATGGTCGGGCAATTGCCTCGACACGCCGCGCGGCGAAGTCGAATGTCGCCGTCACACGCCGGGGTTGTGGGTACCGTTGACCTCGGTACAACCATCAACCCGTTGTTGAATCTTTGGCAGCGAAGGTTTGGCACACAGCGCTTGGAAGGCATTCGATGAGTGAGTCAGGTTCCCCCGAGGGATCCCGCGATGACGGCCTCCGCGCCTCCAGCGCCAGCAACTCCTACGGCGAAGAGCTGCTCTTCACCGATGGGCTCGTCGAACTCGAAGACGACCACGGCTACCGCGGCACCGCCGCCGCACGCGCCGCCGGCATCAGCTACCGTCAGCTCGACTACTGGGCACGCACCGAGCTCGTCGAGCCGACCGTGCGCGGGGCTTCCGGATCCGGCACTCAGCGCCTCTACGGCTTCCGAGACATCCTCGTGCTCAAGCTCGTGAAGCGACTGCTCGACACCGGAATCTCGCTCCAGCAGATTCGCACCGCTGTCAACCAGCTCCGCGAGTCCGGCATCAACGACCTCGCCCAGACCACGCTCATGAGCGACGGCGCCTCCGTCTACCTCTGCACCTCCAACGACGAGGTCATCGACCTCGTCTCGCGCGGCCAGGGAGTCTTCGGCATCGCCGTCGGCAAGGTTCTGCGCGAGGTGGAGCACAGCCTCGTCGAGCTCGACTCGACGCCTGCGGTCGACCCTGCCGACGAGCTCGCCGCCCGCCGCACCCGCGCGAGCTAGCGGCCCGGCGGGGCCATCTGCGGCGTTGTCGTCGGTTGCCATGGCGCCCTCCTCCGCCTTGCAGCTGACCTTGCCGGGCGGCTAGCTCCTTGCGCCCGCAGCTCTAGCTCCCTGCGCCCGCAGCTGCGGAGGAGGTTGGGCGAACCCATCCTCCTGGGCGGTTCGCCCGAGCCTGGAGATCCTCCCGACGGCGCGCTTCATCGCAGAGTGTTCCTCCCGGGAGGAACGGTGTTCCTCCCGAACGCACAACGGATCCTGGACGGCCGCGCGGGAGGAAGCTCTGAGGGGCTGTCCTCCTGAGCGTTCCGCCGCAACGTGCACGTCCTCCTCGACGCGCATTCCGCCGCAGAACGGTCCTCCCGGGAGGACGCACGATCCTCCCGAACGCACGATCCTCCCGGGAGGACGCACGATCCGCCCGGACGCACGATCCTCCCGAACGCGCAGCCGCAGCGCCACGCCGAAGCTCAGCGAACGGCAGGCTCCGCGTAGTCGCCGATCTTGGCGGTGCGCATGATGCGTTCCAGCAGCTGGTCGAAGTTGCGCGCCATCTCCTGCGCGCTCTCGCCCGGCCAGACGTGCAGCGGCTTTGCCGCGCCCTGCGCCTGCTGCAGCGACGTGCGCTCGGGCAGTTGCGGCGAGAGCACGAGTGGCCCGAACATGTCGCGGAGCTCTTTGATGCGGAACTGGTGCTCGAGCGATTGCACCCGGGCGCGGTTGACGATGATGCCGAGCGGCTGAAGTCGCGGCGAGAGACCGCGACGGATCTCCTCGATGGCACGGAGCGCGCGGTCGGCGGCGGCGACCGAGAAGAGGCCGGGCTCGGTGACGACGGTCACGCGGTCGGACGCGGCCCAGGCTGTGCGAGTGAGGGCGTTGAGCGACGGGGCACAGTCGATCAGGACGAGGTCGTAGTCGGCCTCGACGGTGGCGAGCGCCTCTTCGAGCTTCCAGATGTCGCGGATCGAGGGGTGGGGCCCGTCGAAGTTGATCGCGGACGGGCTGCCGATCATGACATCGATCTTGCCGGTGCGGCCCTTGGTCCAGCCGGAGGGGGCGATCGCGGCGCGCACCGTCTTTTCCTTCGGGGAGGCGAGCACGTCGGCGACGTTGAGGTGCCCGGCCACGTTGATATCGAGGCCCGTCGACACGTCGGATTGAGGATCCAGGTCGACCACGAGGGTCCGGAGACCCTTGGCGAAGGCTGCCGACGTGAGTCCGAGCGTCACGGTCGTCTTGCCGACGCCGCCTTTGAGAGAGCTGACGCTGAGTACATGCACGAAGAAGACGATACCTTCACTACTGTTAAAGCACCTAAAGGAAGGCCCTCCTCTTTGTTCACGAAGATCCTCGTCGCCAACCGCGGTGAAATTGCAATCCGCGCCTTCCGAGCGGCGTTCGAACTGGGGGCCCGCACCGTCGCGGTCTACCCCTGGGAAGATCGAAACTCCATGCACCGCCTCAAGGCGGACGAGGCCTATCAGATCGGCGAAGTCGGGCATCCTGTCCGCGCCTACCTCGATGTGAGCGAAATCATCCGGGTCGCGGTGGAGTCGGGAGCCGACGCCATCTACCCCGGTTACGGCTTCCTCTCCGAGAACCCGGAGTTGGCCGAGGCCGCAGCCGCGGCAGGCATCACGTTCATCGGTCCGGGGCAGCATGTGCTCGAGATGGCCGGCAACAAAGTCACAGCAAAAGAGAAGGCAATCGCCGCAGGCGTTCCGGTTCTGGCCTCGACGAAGGCCAGTCGCGACATCGATGAACTGATCGCCGGCGCCGCCGACATCGGTTTTCCTGTCTTCGCCAAGGCTGTCGCCGGGGGCGGCGGGCGCGGAATGCGGCGCGTGGAGACTCCTGACGAACTGCGGTCGGCACTCGAAGCCGCCATGCGCGAAGCCGACAGCGCATTCGGCGACCCGACGATGTTCATCGAGCAGGCGGTCGTGCGGCCGAGGCACATCGAGGTGCAGATCCTGGCGGATGCGACCGGCGAGACGGTCCACCTGTTCGAGCGCGACTGCTCGGTCCAGCGCCGTCACCAGAAGGTCGTCGAGATCGCCCCGGCGCCCAACCTCGACGAAGACACGCGGCAGGCGATGTACCGCGACGCGATCGCGTTTGCGAAGTCGATCGGCTACGTCAATGCCGGGACCGTCGAGTTCCTGCTCGACACCGCGGGGGAGCGGAAGGGCCAGCACGTCTTCATCGAGATGAATCCTCGGATCCAGGTCGAGCACACGGTCACAGAAGAGGTCACCGACGTCGACCTCGTCCTGTCGCAGATGCGCATCGCTTCCGGTCAGACGCTCAAAGAGCTCGGCCTCGAGCAGTCCGACATCCACCTGCGCGGTGCCGCGCTTCAGTGCCGGATCACGACGGAGGACCCCAACGCCGGGTTCCGCCCCGACACCGGCCGCATCACGACCTACCGCTCTCCCGGCGGGGCCGGCATCCGCCTCGACGGCGGCACGATCAACCCGGGCACGCAGATCAGTCCCCACTTCGACTCGATGCTCGCGAAGATGACCGCCAGAGGGCGCGACTTCCCCGCCGCGGTCGTCAGGGCGAAACGTGGCCTGGCGGAGTTCCGGATCCGGGGCGTCTCCACCAACATCCCCTTCCTCCAGGCCGTGCTCGAAGACCCGGCATTCGCCCGGGGTGACCTCAGTACCGCTTTCATCGAAGAACGGCCCCAGCTGTTCGAGGGTCACGTGTCGAAAGACCGGGGCACCAAGATCCTGACCTGGCTTGCTGACGTCACGGTCAACCAGCCGAACGGCAAGGGTGACGGCGCCATCGACCCGGCCCTGAAGCTGCCGCAGATCGATCTCACGACCGAACCGCCCGCCGGATCCCGTCAGAGACTCCTCGAACTGGGTCCGGTTGGGTTCGCCTCGGCGCTCCGTGCCCAGACGAAGCTGGCCGTCACCGAGACGACCATGCGCGACGCTCACCAGTCGCTGCTCGCGACGAGGGTTCGCACCCGCGACCTGCTCACCGTTGCGCCGTACGTCGCGCGGATGACGCCCGACCTCCTCAGTGTCGAGGCCTGGGGCGGCGCGACCTACGACGTCGCGCTCCGCTTCCTCGGCGAAGACCCGTGGGAGCGGTTGGCGAGCCTCCGCGAGGCGCTGCCGAACGTTGCGATCCAGATGCTCTTGCGCGGCCGCAACACGGTCGGCTACACGCCGTACCCAACCGAGGTCACCGACGCCTTCGTGAAAGAGGCAGCGGCGACCGGCGTCGACATCTTCCGGATCTTCGACGCCCTGAACGACGTGTCGCAGATGCGCCCCGCAATCGATGCCGTGCTCGAGACCGGCACCACGGTCGCCGAGGTGGCGCTCTGCTACACGGCCGACCTCCTGGATCCAGCCGAGACGCTCTACACCCTCGACTACTACTTGAGGCTTGCCGAGCAGATGGTCGAGGCCGGGGCCCACATCATCGGGATCAAAGACATGGCGGGTCTGCTGCGCGCCGGTGCCGCCGAGAAGCTCGTCACGGCCCTCCGCGAGCGGTTTGACCTCCCCGTGCACGTGCACACCCATGACACGGCAGGCGGCCAGCTGGCGACGCTGCTCGCCGCTTCGCGCGCGGGCGCCGACGCCGTCGACGTCGCCAGCGCACCGATGGCGGGCACGACGTCGCAGCCCTCGGCCTCGGCCCTCGTGGCGGCCCTCGCGAACACCGAGCGTGACACGGGCCTGTCGTTGGCCGCGGTGTCCGACCTCGAGCCGTACTGGGAGGCCGTTCGCCGCGTCTACAAGCCGTTCGAGTCCGGGCTGCCGGGGCCGACCGGTCGCGTGTACAAGCACGAGATCCCCGGCGGGCAGCTCTCAAACCTTCGCCAGCAGGCCATCGCGCTCGGGCTGGGTGACCAGTTCGAGAAGGTTGAAGACTGGTATGCGGAGGCCAATCGGATCCTGGGGCGCCCCACCAAGGTCACGCCGTCATCCAAGGTCGTTGGCGACCTCGCCCTGCAACTCGCCGCAGCCGGCGCCGACCCGGCTGACTTCGAGGCGAACCCCGAGAAGTACGACATCCCCGATTCCGTGATCGGCTTCATGGCGGGCGAGCTGGGCGATCTGCCCGGCGGCTGGCCCGAGCCGTTCCGCACCAAGGTGCTCGCGGGGCGCGAGGTGAAGATCGGGGTCGCCCCGCTGGATCCGGAAGACTCGGCTGGTCTATCCGTCGCGGGCCGCCCTCGGCAGGAGTTGCTCAACCGGCTCCTTTTCGCGGGCCCGACGAAGCAGTACCAGAGCATCGTCAGTGCGTACGGCGACCTCTCGGTCGTGGCGACGCCCGACTACCTGTACGGGTTGCAACCCGGCGTCGAGCACACGGTGCCGGTGTCACGCGGAGTCAACCTCTACATCGGACTCGAGGCGATCGGCGAGGCCGACGAGAAGGGGGTGCGCACCGTCATGACCACCCTCAACGGACAGCTGCGCCCCGTGTTCATCCGCGATCGCTCGATCGAGGTCTCGGCGAAGTCCGCCGAGAAGGCCGATCGCACCGTGCCCGGCGAGGTCGCGGCGCCCTTCTCTGGCGTGGTGACCCTCAAGGTCGCGGTCGGCGACCGCGTCGATGCTGGAGCGCCCGTTGCCACCATCGAGGCGATGAAGATGGAGGCGGCGATCACCTCGCCGGTCGCCGGAACGGTCGAGCGCCTCGCCATTCCGGCGACGCAACAGGTCGACGCGGGCGACCTGCTCGTGATCGTGTCGTAGCGTCGTCACCGCCGCCCGTCGCACCACCCCGTTGCGTCAGCCCGTTGTACCAGCCCAGGAGAATCACCGCAGTGAGTGAACGCCCCATCCGGTTGTTCGGAGACCCCGTGCTCCGGTCGCCGTCCGACCCCGTGAAGCTCGACGACCCCGGTGTCGCCGCGCTCGTCCAGGACCTCATCGACACGGTCACCCTCCCCGGGCGCGCCGGAGTGGCCGCCTGCCAGATCGGCGTCTCGCTTCGCGCCTTCAGCTACAACGTCGACGACGAGATCGGCTACGTGCTGAATCCCGTCGTCGTGGAGGTGCGCGGGGAGTCCGAACTCGTCGACGAGGGCTGCCTGTCCGTCCCCGGCTTCTACTTCCCGATGCGCCGCTACCCGTTCGCGCGCGTCGAAGGCATCGACCTCGATGGCAACCCGGTTGTGCTCGAAGGCGAGGGCCTGATGGCCCAAGCCCTGCAGCACGAGACCGACCACCTCGACGGGAAGCTCTACGTGCTCGGCCTCGACCCCGGGATCAAACGGGATGCCATGCGCCAAATCCGCGAATCCACCTGGTTCTAAAACGCTGCGCGCGGCTCGGGGAGACACTCCGCGGGCTCTCGCGCGGAGTGCAGGCCGAATCCGCCCCTACACCAGCGGGGGAGGCGTGGATGGCGAAATTGGCCCGCGTTTGCTACCAGCTAGCAAAATCGGAGGACGAGCGTTCACCGCCGGGTGAGCGGCGAGGCCTAGTCCGTCGACGCGTCGGCGGCGACCGGCAGTGGCTCGACGATGTCTGCCAGCACAAGCGTGACTCGCCCCTCCGCGTCGAGAGAAGCCTCGATCCCCGTCTCGAGCCACGCCCCGCTTGCCCCGGCCCCGCCTAACCCGGCCCCGCCGGCAACCCCGTCACCTCGCACCAGCAACCCGTCGTCGGCGCCGAGCGACACCTCGAGGCCCGCTAGCGGCGCTCCGACACCCCCGGTCTCCCGCTCGAACGGGTCGGAGTGGCGCTCGATCAGCGCGATGCCGGAGGTCTCGGTGCTGCCGAACGCCTCGAGGGGTCGGACGTCGAGGGCGCGCATGAGGTAGCGGAGGCGCTGCGACAGCGCCGAGGGTCCGGCCAGCGAAACCACGTCGACGAGACGACCGCCCGCTGCCTTGCGGAGGCCCCGCAGGACGATGGCGTCGGCCAGCGCGAAGCGCGCCTTGAGCCCCCGGGGGACGGTCTCGTCGTCCAGTGCCCTGGCGTAGTCGATCGCGACGTCGAGTGCTTGCCGCAGCGCCGGGCCACGGCCCACGGCCTGCGCGCGCTCCTGCGCGGCCTCGTCGATGGTCTCGAAAACGAATGGCGGTGCCACGAGAAGCGTTGGTCGGAAGCTGGCGAGTGTATCGAGGAGGCGCGAAGGATCCGACAGATGCCCGAGCTTCGTCCCCGTCGCGACCGAGATCAGTGTGACCAGTCGGGCGGTGACATCGACCGCGGGCAGCACGAGGAGCGTCGAGTGCCCGTCGCCGGTCGCGGGGTCGAGCACCTCGGCAAGGGACCGCGCTCGCGCGGCCAGCACCCTGTGGCTCACGGTGACGCGACGGAGTCCGTCGCCGGTAGGAACGAAGTAGTCGCCGAGGGCCGTCTCGCTGGTCACCGCTGCCGCGCTCTCGGCCAACGTCTCATCGGAGACGCCGCGCCCTGCGAGCACGAGCTTCTCGAGCCCGTTGAGGGCCACCTGCCAGACCTCGGAGACGAGCGGCAGATCGCCGTGGAGCTCGTCGAACCGCGCGAAGTCGCGAGCTGTTTCGACGACCATCGCGACGACCTCGGCGATCTCGAGCACCGCCTGGATCTCGTCCTGCGAGGCGCCCTGTGCCACAGGTACGACCGCGACGCCGATCAGGGCGGTGGCAAAGTCGACGAGGGTCGCCTCGAAGCGGTTCGAGCAGAGCACGCCGACCCGATCGCCGTGCCGAAGACCGGCCGCGAGGAACCCTTTGGCGAGGGCGCGGACACGGTCGTCGAACTCCGCCGCCGAGAGGTCGAACCAGCCACCGAACGAATCCGGGATCGCGAAGAGTCGCGCTGCAGGATCCTGCGCGACCCGCTCGACGAGAAGGGTGTTCGCCTGGAGCTCGGACATATCCCCACACTAGCGAAGGGCACTTGGACGGGGTCGCCCAGCCGAGCGGGCTCGGCCCGATTGCGACGGTAGAGTAGTCGCTCGTGCAGGCCATCGGAATCGACATCGGCGGAACAAAGATCGCGGGAGGCGTCGTCACCGAACTCGGTGAGATCGTCGCAGAACGACGGGTTCCGACCCCGACGGGCGATTCCGAGGCCATCGTGGCTGCGGTGGTCGACATGATCCGCGACCTCCAGAGCGACCAGAAGGCCCACGGTCACGACATCGTGGCTGCAGGAGTCGCGGCTCCCGGGTTCATCGACGCCGCGCAATCGACTGTCTACTACACGCCCAACATCCCGTGGCGTAACGAGCCCCTGCGAGCTCGCCTGAACGAGAAGCTCGACCTCCACATCACCATCGATAACGACGCCAACGCGGCCGGCTGGGCCGAGTTCCGGTTTGGGGCTGCCCGTCTGGCCTCCGACATGACGATGCTCACCATCGGTACGGGTGTGGGCGGTGCGATCGTGGCACAGGACCGCCTACTTCGCGGCGGCTTCGGCACCGGCGGTGAGCTCGGCCACCTGCGCATCGTGCCCGACGGTCTTCCCTGCGGTTGCGGGGCATTCGGCTGCATCGAGCAGTACGGATCCGGTCGGGCCCTGCTCCGAATGGCTGGCGAGGTCGCCGATCGCGGCGGTGTCACCGGCAAGGCGTTGGCCGACATTCGGGCGCAGAAGGGCGAGCTGGGCGGAAACGATGTCAGCGGCCTCCTTGCCGCGGGCGACCCGGGCGCCCTCGAGGCGCTCCGTGAACTCGGATCCTGGCTCGGCCAGGCCTGCGCGTCGCTCAGCGTCGTTCTCGACCCGCAACTGTTCGTGTTCGGTGGGGGAGTGGCGCAGGCCGGCGAGCTGCTGCTCGCGCCGATCCGCGAGGCCTATCTGACGCACCTTCCCGCTCGCGGGTTCCACCCGGAGCCCGATTTCGTCATCGCCGAGCTGGTCAACGATGCCGGAGTCGTCGGTGCCGCCGACCTCGCTCGCGTTCACGTCAACGCCCTCTGACGCCCGACTAGACTTCGCAGAGCATTCAGGGCGAGAGGAGACGACGTTGTTCTACTGGATCATGAAGACGTTCCTGTTCCGTCCGATCCTCCTGTCGATCTTTCGCCCCTGGGTCGTCGGCAAGCAGAACGTGCCGGAGTCGGGCCCGGTGATCTTCGCGAGCAATCATCTCTCGTTCGTCGATTCGATCTTCCTGCCGCTCGTGCTCGACCGTCGCATCTCGTTCCTGGCCAAGAGCGACTACTTCACCGGGCGTGGTGTGCGCGGGGTTCTGACTCGGCTGTTCTTCAATGCGACCGGTCAGCTCTCCATCGATCGCTCGGGTGGCAAGGCCTCGGAGGCGTCGCTCGCTACCGGCCTCGGCGTCCTGAACCGGGGTGAGCAGCTCGGCATCTACCCCGAGGGCACTCGAAGCCCCGACGGCAAGCTCTACCGCGGCCGGACAGGCATCGCCCGCATGGTCCTGGAGGGCAGAGTGCGAGTCGTGCCGGTCGCGATGATCGATACTCAGAAGGTGATGATCACCGGATCCAGACGGCCCCATCTGCACCGCATCGGGGTTGTTTTCGGCGAGGCGCTCGACTTCAGTCGCTTCGAAGGTCTCGAGGGCGATCGGTTCATTCTCCGCTCGATCACCGACGAGATCATGCACGAACTGAACAAGCTCGGCGGGCAGGAATACGCGGATGTCTACGCGTCTTCAGTCAAAGAGAGGCGCGCAGTTCTTTCGCGCTAGGCTCGGACTTTGGGCTCTTCGCAGCCTCTCCACCGTTCACCTGACATGAGGACAGTACGTGCTCCAGACCACAGAACCAGTCATTTCTGCCGATCCCGACGTGATCGCAGGGCTGGACTATTGGCGCACGCTCCCCATCAAGCAGCAGCCCCAATGGACCGACGCGTCCGCGGTCGCAGCGGCCTCGGCCGAGATCGCGACCTACCCGCCGCTGGTCTTCGCCGGCGAGGTCGACACGCTCCGCGAGCGGCTGGCGGCGGCGGCCTCCGGCAACGCTTTCCTCCTCCAGGGGGGTGACTGCGCCGAGACGTTCGCCGACGCGACCGCCGACAACATCCGCAATCGCGTCAAGACGATCCTGCAGATGGCCGTCGTGCTCACCTACGGCGCCTCGGTTCCCGTCATCAAGATGGGCCGGATGGCCGGTCAGTTTGCAAAGCCGCGCTCGAGCGACATGGAGACGCGCGACGGCGTGACGCTGCCCGCGTACCGTGGCGACATCATCAACGGCTATGACTTCACGCCAGAATCACGGCGTCCGGATCCAGCACGCCTGGTTCGCGGCTACCACACCTCGGCATCGACGCTGAACCTGATCCGCGCCTTCACCCAGGGAGGCTTCGCCGACCTGCGTCAGGTCCACTCCTGGAACCGCGGTTTCGCGGCGAATCCGGCCAACGCGATGTACGAGCAGATGGCCAAGGAGATCGACAAGGCCGTCAAGTTCATGGAGGCCGCCGGGGCTGACTTCGACGAGATGAAGCGCGCCGAGTTCTACACCTGCCACGAGGCGCTCCTGATGGACTACGAGCGTCCGATGACCAGGATCGACTCGCGCACGGGCACGCCTTACACGCTGTCGAGTCACTTCGTCTGGATCGGGGAGCGCACGCGTGACCTCGACGGCGCGCACGTCGACTTTCTCTCGCGGGTGCGCAATCCGATCGGGGTGAAGCTTGGGCCGTCGACGACCCCCGACGACATGCTGCGTCTGATTGACAAACTCGATCCCGAGCGCGAGCCCGGTCGGCTCACCTTCATCACCCGCATGGGCGCGGGCAAGATCCGCGACACCCTGCCGCCCCTCCTCGAGGCGATCAAGAACGCCGACGCGACTCCTCTCTGGGTGTCTGATCCAATGCACGGCAACGGGATGACCACGCCGACCGGCTACAAGACCCGCCGCTTCGAGGAGATCGTCGACGAGGTCAAGGGCTTCTTCGAATCCCACCGTGCCGCGGGCACACACCCCGGCGGGATTCACATCGAGCTCACCGGCGACGACGTCACCGAGTGCCTGGGCGGCTCAGAGCACATCGACGAGGCCACCCTCGCGACGCGCTACGAGAGCCTCTGCGACCCCCGGCTCAACCACATGCAGTCGCTCGAGCTGGCATTCCTCGTCGCCGAAGAACTCTCCCACGGCAACGACTGAGCGTGACCCGGCGGGGCCGTCTGCGGCGTTGTCGTCGGTTGCGATAGCGGCGCTATCGCTGCCCTCCTTCGCCTTGCAGCCGGCCCCTCCGGGCCACGCTCACGGCAGCTAAACCCTCGGCGCTGGCCGTGACGGTGGTCCTAGGACCACCGCGACGGCCGACGGCGAGGGTCTAGCGCAGCGGCGAGCGGTTAGCCGATCCCGATGGCGTTGTACTTCAGCGTGATGGTGTCACCCTTGTAGGCAGTAGAGGTGGCACCGGGGCTCATCGACGCCACGGTCAGGAAGCTCTTCCAGTTGAGGGCGTCGCAGGCAATCGTGGGTGAGCACTTCTTGTAGGTCACCTTGAGGCCGAGGGCGGTGAGGTCCTGCTCGGCGGTCGCGATGCTCTTGCCGACCTCGTTCGGAACGGTGATGGGCGTCGGCCCCTTGGAGACGACGAGGTTGATCGTCGCGCCTGGTTTGACCGGCCCGGACGCGGCCGGTGACGACGAGATGACGGATCCGGACGGCACGCTGTCGCTGTAGTCGGTCCCCGTTTCCGTCCCTGTCAGTTGCACGGCGGCGAGTGCGGCCTGGGCGTCGGCGAGGGATTTGCCGTTGACGTTGGGCACGGGACCGAGGGAGACGGTGAGGGTGACCGGCTGCTGCTCGCCGTACTTCGCCATGCTCCCGAGATCGACGGCCGCCCCCTGGGCATTCACGCCCGCGACCGAGAGAACGATGCCTTTGGCATGGTCGTCGAATTGGTAGCCCGATGTCTTGACTGTGAAATGGGACAGGACCGACCTCGCGGCCGCCTCCTGCTGCCCGACGACCTTGGGGAAGGCGAGCATTCTCGGGCCCTGGGAGACGACGAGCGAGACAGCGGATCCTTTCTTGACACTCGATCCTGACTTCGGCTGCGTGACCGTCACCTGACCCGCTTTCACAACGGGGCTGAACGCCTTCACCTGGGTCGACGGAACCTGAAAGCCGGCCGCTTTGAGTTGGGAGGTGGCCGTGGCGACGCTCGCGTTCGAGATGCCGGGGACGGTCGTCTGACCGCCGGGCCCCGACCCGAACCACCAGGCGACTCCGCCGACGACCAGGGCGATCACGATCACGATCACGAGCCAGACGACTCCGCGCTTGCGCCGAGCCGTCGCTTTGCGCGACAGTGCTTCGGCATTGGACGAGGATCCGGTAGCAGCGACCGGCCCGGTCCGGTGCCGAGCCTTCTGGAGTACCTGGGTCTCGCCGGTAGGGCCGCGGAGGGGCTGCCCTGCGGCAGGCGGCACGGGCGCCATCGCTCTCGGCAGCACCATCGTCTTGTTCACGGCTTTCGCGCCGGGCTCGGCGAGGCCACGCTGCAAGTCGTAGAGGTGCTCGAGCATCGCCCGGGCGTCGCGAGGACGCTGGTCGGGGTCGCGGGCCGTCGCCCTTAGCACGAGTTCGTCTAGTTCCTGTGGCTCGCGATGATTGACGGCACTCGGCATCGGCACCGTGTCGTTCGCATGCTGGTAGGCAATCTGCATCGGCTGCTCGCCCTTGTAGGGCTGCTCGCCGGTGAGCATTTCGTAGAGCATGATGCCGAGTGCGTAGATGTCGCTTCGGGTGTCGGCGATTCCCCTGGTGACGAGTTCGGGTGAGAGGTACGCGATCGTGCCGAGGAGGGCGGCGCCGGTCGCGGTGTTGGCACTTGCTGCACGGGCGAGCCCGAAGTCGCCGATCTTGATGCGCCCGTCGTCGGCCAGCAGCACGTTCTCGGGCTTCACATCACGGTGCACGATTCCAGCCTTGTGCGCCGCGGCGAGGCCACCGAGTACCGCCTCCATGATGTCGAGGGTCTGCTCGGTCGTGAGCCGGCCGTAGTCTTTCAGCAGATCGCGTAAGGTCATGCCGGGCAGATACTCCATGACCATGTAGGCCATCTCGTCGTCTTGGCCCTGGTCGAAAACGCTCACCACGTTGGGGTGTGCAAGCCGGGCCGCCGAACGCGCCTCTTGAACGAACCGTTCGCGAAAAGCCTCGTCGTCGGCGAGGTGCCCGTGCATGATCTTGATGGCCACCCGGCGGTCGAGCCGCAGATCGTTGGCCACGTACACCGTGGCCATACCGCCGCGGGCGATGCGCGAGGTCACCTGATACCGGCCGTCGACAAGACGGTCGATCATCGGGTCTGTGGGCGCGCTGGTCACAGCCCGTAGTCTAAATTGCGCAGGCCCGCGAAGTCTGTATAGACACCACCTGTATGAATACCGCTACTGAATCGAAACATCAAGGGATTGTGACCAGGCCCCACCGGCATGACAGTCTTGTGCTGTGAGTGACACAACTTCAGCCAGAAATTGGCTAACTGTTCCCGATCTGGCCGAGCGGCTGGGCATAACCCCGAGCAAAGTACGAAAACTGATCGAAGACGGCTCATTGCTCGCCGTCAGGCGCGAAGGCGT
>JAODMX010000302.1 GCA_025464735.1 Frondihabitans sp.
ACCAAAGTCCTGAATTTTCGAAGGAAACGAAAGAAGAAGCAAGAGGAGAGCCGAAGGAGGGGGTCAGCGCCCGATGGACACCGCACGGTCGGAGAACCCGGCGCGGCTGGCCCGCGCGACGGCATCCGGCAGCACGGCCAGGAAGGCGTCGACCTCGGCTTGGGTCGTGGTGTGTCCGACGGTGATCCTCAGCGCACCGCGGGCCTCCGTATCGCTGAGGCCCATCGCGAGGAGCACGTGCGAGGCCTCGGGGATACCCGCCTGGCACGCGGATCCGGTCGACACGGAGACGCCAGCGGCATCGAGGAGGAAAAGCAGCGAGTCGCCCTCGCACCCCGGGAAGGTGAAGTGCGCATTGTTGTCGAGACGGTCGACGGGGTCACCGCGCAGGACCGCCGAGGGCACCGCGGCCTGCACGCCCGCGATCACGCGGTCGCGAAGAGCCGACAGACGGGGAGCCGGATGCTGCGCCGCGACCCCGAAGGAGATGGCGGCAGGCGCATCCTGGGTGCCCGACCGCACATCCCGCTGCTGGCCGCCGCCGTGGATCAGCGGAACAACGGTCGCGGTACGGGACAGCGCGAGCGCGCCGATGCCGAGCGGACCGCCGATCTTATGCGCCGAGACCGAGAGCGCCGCGAGCCCCGAGGATGCGAAGTCGATCGGAACGTGACGGTAGGCCGAGACCGCGTCGGCGTGCACCGGCACGCCGGACGAGGCGGCGAGAGCCACCACCTCCGCCACCGGCTGGATCGTGCCGACCTCGTTGTTCGCCCAGATCAGCGTGATGAGCGCGATGTCGTCGCGGGCTTCGACAACTTCGGCCAGCGCGTCCAGACGGATCCTGCCGAACTGATCGAGCGGAATCCACTCGAGAATTGCGCCCTCATAGCGTTCGAGCCACTCGACCGTGTCGATCGTGGCATGGTGTTCGCCACGCGGCACGAGAATGCGCGGGCGAGGCGCATCGGCGTTCCTGGCCCAGTACAGCCCCTTGACCGCGAGGTTCACCGATTCCGTACCGCCGGAGGTGAACACCACCTCGATCGGTTCGCAGCCCAGTGAGCGCGCGACCTGCTCGCGGGCTTCTTCCAGCATCCGCTTGGCGTTCTGGCCCTGGCTGTGGATCGACGAGGGATTGCCGACGATTCCGAGTGCCGACGTGTACGCCTCGATCGCCTCGGGCAGCATGGGCGTCGTCGCGGCATGATCGAGGTAGATCGGCACGAAAGCTCCTGGGATGTGTAACAAGCGTGACTCACGCACTGATTACTCTAGAACCCGTGCCCACGATCGACCCATTGACAAATCTCGGTGTTCGCGTTAAGCCCGACGGCGGCGAGCTTCGGGTCTGGTCCGCGCACGCCACCGCGATCGAACTCTGCATCTTCAACGACAAAGATCCGAACTGGGTGGCCGAGAGCATCCCGCTGACGAAGGATGCCGCGGATGTCTGGTCCGGAACGTCGCCGCGACTCGTCGCCGGCGCCCGCTACTCGCTACGCGCGACCGGGCCGACCGGGGCGAACCACAAATTCGACTCGAGCCTGCACCTCATCGACCCGTACTCGCGCGGCCTCGCGCGCACCGCCGCCGGCGACTGGCGCTCCTACGTCCAGGACGACGCCTTCGACTGGAACGGCACGAAGAAGCCGAACACGCCTCTCGACCACACGGTGATCTACGAGGCGCACGCGAAGGGAATCTCCAAGCTCAACCCCACCGTTCCCGAGGATTTGCGTGGCACCTATGCGGGCCTCGCGAACGACACCGCGATCGACTACCTCAAGGACCTCGGCGTCACAGCGATCCAGCTCCTGCCCGTGCACCAGTTTGTGAGCGAACAGCGGCTGATTAAACAGGGGCTCATGAATTACTGGGGCTACAACACCCTGAACTTCTTCACACCCCACGCCGCCTACGCCTCACGCGGGGCCCAGTTCGGCGGCACAGGGGCTGTGCTGCGCGAGTTCAAGGGGATGGTCAAACTGCTGCACGAGGCCGGTCTCGAGGTGATCCTGGATGTCGTCTTCAATCACACCTCAGAAGAGGGCATCGGCGGCCCGACCACCTCGTTTCGGGGCCTCGACAACGCCTCGTACTACCGCCAGGACGCTAGGGGCAACTACCTGGACGTGACCGGATGCGGCAACACCCTGAACTTCGCGATGCCCGCAGCCCAGCGGCTCGTGCTCGATTCGCTGCGCTACTGGGCGAACGAGGTGCAGATCGATGGATTCCGCCTGGATCTCGCCGCCGCCCTCGGGCGCGACGAGAAACTCAACTTCGACCGACACCATCCACTGCTCGAGGCGATAGTGAGCGACCCGCAACTCAAGAACGTCAAGATGATCGCCGAGCCGTGGGATGTCGGCATGGGGGGATGGCAGGTCGGCAACTTCCCCGACGGGTGGTCGGAGTGGAACGACGATTATCGCGATCGCGTGCGCAACTTCTGGCTGACCGACATCGGTGCGGCGCGCGCCAACGGCGTGGCTCCCATCGGCATCGGACAGCTGGCGTCGAAGCTCTCGGGATCTGCGGGAGTGTTCTCGCAGGAGCGCGGCCCGTTGGCATCCGTCAACTTCATCACCGCGCACGACGGTTTCACGCTCGCCGATCTCACCGCGTACAACCAGAAGCACAACCTCGGTAACGGCGAGAACAACCGCGACGGCACGGACAGCAACCACTCGTTCAACTACGGCGTCGAAGGACCGACCCATGTCGCCGCCATTCTGACCGCGCGCGAGAAGGCGATCCGCAACCTGCTCGGGACTCTCCTGCTTTCCGCCGGCCTGCCCATGATCACCGCCGGCGATGAGTTCGGCCGAAGCCAGCGCGGCAACAACAACGCATACTGCCACGACAGCGAACTGACCT
>JAODMX010000317.1 GCA_025464735.1 Frondihabitans sp.
CCGACCAAATCATCCCGACCTGGAACCACGTCACGGCGCACCTCTACGGCACACCCGAGATCCTTTCCGATGAGGAGAATTTCCGGGTTCTCGGCGACCTCGTCGATCACTTCGAGAAGCGCATGCCGACTCCGGTGTCGTTGACCCTCGACGAAGAAGGCTCCCGGCGGGTCGCGAAGGGCACAGTGGGTCTCCGGATGCGCGTGACCCGGTTCGACGCCCGCCTGAAGCTCAGCCAGAACAAGCAGCCGAGAGTGGTCGAGCGCATCATCGAGGCCCTCGAGACGCCCGGCCCCTATGGCAGCCCCGGGCTTGCGGCCGAGATGCGCCGCGTGCACCCGGACGTCGCGCCCGGGGCTGCACCGGGCAGCCCCGGTGGCCCGGCCGACGCATGAGCACCCTCCTCCGTGACGTCCGACTCGTCGGTCGTGACGGAACCCCGACCGACGTCCTCGTCGAAGACGGTCTTATCGCCGCCATCGCCACAGGCATCGCGCCCGGCTCTGCGGAGATCGTTGACGCGGGCGGGCGTTGGCTGGCGCCCGGTCTCTGGGACAACCACGTGCACATGGACCAGTGGGCGCTCGTCCGCCAGCGTCTTGATGTCGCCGATGCCGCGTCGGCTCGGGAGGTCGCCGACATCGTCGAGGCACGCATCCGGTTGCGTCTCCCGGGCGATCAGGACCTCCTCGTGGCGTTCGGATTCCGCGATGCTCTCTGGCCCGACGAGCCCACCCTCGCCGTGCTCGACAAAGCGGGCGACGGCGTACCGGTCGCCGTCGTCAGCGCCGATCTCCACGCTGTGTGGCTCAACAGCCGCGCCCTCGCGCTGGTCGGCCACTCCGGTCACTCAACCGGCCTGCTGCGCGAACAACCGGCGTTCGACGCGAGCGCCATCATCACCGCGGTCGACGACGAGCACATGGATCTCTGCGTCGCCGACGCCGCCAGAGCCGCAGCCGCGCGTGGCGTCGTCGGCATTGTGGACCTCGAGATGACCCTGGGGCTCGATCGCTGGGTCCGGCGCGTCCGCTCCGGCACCGACCAACTGAGGGTGCGCGTCGGCGTCTATCCCGACCGCCTCAACGACGTGATCGCGATGGGCTTGCACACCGGCGACGCGATCGAAGGAGGCGCGGGGCTGATCACCATGGGCCCGTTCAAGATCATCACCGACGGATCGCTCGGCACCCGCACGGCGTACTGCCACGAGCCCTACCCGGGCCTTGAAGGGCAGCCGCACGCGAACGGAATCTCGGTCTTCGATGTGGCGACACTCACCGAGTACCTGGCCCGGGCATCCGGCGCCGGCCTCGTGCCAGCGGTCCACGCGATCGGCGACCACGCGCTCGAAGACGCCCTCACCGCGTTCGAGGGTGCGGGCTGCCAGGGCAGCATCGAGCACGCCCAGCTGATTACGCCGGCGAGCCTGCCGCGGTTCGCGGAGCTCGGGTTGATCGCCAGCGTGCAACCCGAACATGCGATGGACGACCGCGACATCGCCGACCACTACTGGGCGGGGCGGACCGATCGGGCTTTCGCCCTCGAGAGCCTTCACGGTGCCGGGATCCCCTTGCGCCTCGGATCCGACGCCCCGGTCGCACCGCTCGACCCGTGGATCGCGATGGCAGCTGCGATCTCGCGGTCGCGGGACGGACGCGAGCCGTGGCATCCGGAGCAGCGGGTGCTCGCGTCTGTGGCGTTGGCCGCCTCGACCGGAGGCCGGCTCGCCGTCGACGAGGGTGATCCGGCCGACCTCATCCTGGTCGACAGCGACCCACTCGTCGCGACCATCGACGACCTCCGCCGTTTTCCCGTCGCGGCGACCATGCTCGCCGGTCGCTGGACGCATTTCGCTCTCTGACGCGCCCCGCGCCCGCGCCCATGCGTGCTCAGGGTGGCGCGTGCTCTCGCCCGCCCGCTAGGACTCCACAACACGCCACTCACTTTCGCGTGAGCCCGCACATTGTGGAGTCCTACGATCCGCGCGAGCGCGGCCGACCGCACGACGAAAAAGCCGCCGCCCGAACGGGCGACGGCTTCTTCAGAGAAACGGCTACTGCGTGACGTGCGCCGACAGGAACCAGCGGTCTTTGTCGAGGCCGCGGGCGATCTCGATCACGACATCCTGGCTCGTGGCGTCGATCTCGCCGAGCTCGTCGATCGCGGTCTGCACCGAGACACGAGCCGAGTCGATCTGCGCGACGATGCCGGCGATCGTGGCGTCGATCTGCTGGAAGCCGGCCTTGAGCGGCGGGTTCGTGGTGGTGGAGGCCACCGTCTCGAGACGACCGTCGACCGGGAGGCCGAGCGCGACGATCCGCTCGGCGGCGGTGTCGGCGTATTCCTGAGCGTGGTCCACCACGTCGTCGAGGAGTTCGTGAACGGCGATGAAGCTGAGGCCCCGAACGTGCCAGTGGGCCTGCTTGCCGTTGACGGCGAGGGCCGTGAGGTTCGTCACGACGGGAGAGAGGAACTGAGCAGTGGCGGCTGCGACGTCGGGGTCGACGGAGCTCTGAGTGACTGTGGTGACATCGGTCATGTCGGTGGTCCTTTCGCTTCTGTTGCACCCAACGCTAGGGCTCTGGGAAAATTCCGCAAGCAAGCTGAGGCTCGTCTAACGAAGGTGAGGCTAAGCCGCCGGGGGATAACCCCCGCCGGGATTCGGTCGGTGGCACCCTGGAGGGCACCCTCGTGATCCACGAGGCTGGATGGCATGATCACAGAAACGAGTTCGATGACCACCGAGACCCGGCCCGGTTACACCCGACTCTGGCGTGGTGTGCCCGGCGAGATCGGCTATCTCGCGCTGACGGGAGCGCTGGTCGTATTCGCCTTCATTGCCATCGGTGTGATCTCGACACTGACCCACGAGGCCGGGGGCGTCGGTGGGCTCATCCTCGTCGCTCTCGTGCTCGTCGCCTCGCTCTGGTTCGCTCGTGTTTTCGGGCTCCTCGAAATCACACGCCTCGCGTGGGCGGGCAACGATCCAATCCGACCGGCAGTCTGGCGGCCGACTTCCACAGCGAACCGATTCGTCCGTGTTCTCGAGGTCGCCCGGGATCCGCACGCCTGGGTCTCGCTGGCGTTCACGGCGCTCGTCTTCCCCTCGGTCGGCTTCCTCGTCAGCGCGTTGACTCTCGGCGTCATCGTCTTCGGCCTGGGCGGCGTGATCGGGGGAGTGGTCGCCGTCTTCACTCCGGTCTGGTCGGTCGAGCAGCCCGCCATCCAGAGTCTGATCAATTCGCACATCGGTATCGGCCTGGGGCTGATCGCTGTCGGAGTGGGCTTCCTCGCCGTGCTGCCGTGGATCACACACGGGTGCGTCTGGGTGCAGAACGCCATCGCCCGCGCCATGCTCGGGCCCTTCCGTTCGGAAGAGCTCGCCGCCGACGTCGCGGGGCTCCGCGTCTCCCGCAGCGCGGCCGTCTCGGCTGAGGGAACAGCGCTTCGTCGGCTGGAACGCGACATCCACGACGGTCCGCAGCAGCGACTGATCCGAATCCAGATGGACCTCGCTGCGGCATCTCGAGCCTCGGGTGTCGATGCCGACAGGAGTCGCGACCTGATCGAAGAGGCGCTGCAACAGTCTCGGGACGCGCTCGAGGAGCTCCGTGCCCTCTCGCGCGGATTCGCGCCGCCCCTCCTGCTCGATCGTGGCCTCGCCCCTGCCCTCGAAGCCATCGTCGACCGTGCGGCTGTTCCGACGCGCTTCACCGACGAGCTCTCGGACGGCTTCGACATTCCCGTCGAGATCGAGCGGAACGCCTACTTCATCGCGGCGGAACTCCTCACCAACACCGCGAAGCATTCCGGGGCGACACGCGCCGAGCTGATCGTCTCAGTCGACGACGGTGACCTCCGAGTCGTCGTCACCGACGATGGGAGAGGGGGCGCCAGGATCCAGCGCGGGCACGGCCTCGCGGGCATCGAGGAGCGCCTCCGCGGTCTCGACGGGCGGATCACCCTGCGAAGCCCGGCCGGGGGACCGACCCACGTGAGCGTCGTGATCCCGGTCGCGGAAGAATCGCCCGAAGACCCGGCGTCGTAGGCTCAAGCGTGACCCCGCTCCCTCCCAGCGACTCGGATCCTGTCCCCGCGCGCGTCCGCGTCGTCATAGCCGACGACTCCGTCCTCCTTCGCGAAGGTCTGGTCCGACTGCTCGAGGAGCTCGGTGCGGAGGTCGTGGGATCGTACGGCGACGCCGACACGCTGCTCGCCGACCTGCTTGTCGTACGACCCGACCTGGCCGTGCTCGACGTGCGGATGCCTCCCACGCATCGCGACGAAGGCGTGCGGGCGGCGATCGAGGTGCGCAGGATCCTGCCGGGCACTGGGATCCTGCTGCTCTCGCAATACGTGGAGGTCGCCTACGCCCGCGAACTCCTGACCGCAGGATCCGACGGGGTCGGCTACCTCCTCAAAGACCGGGTGACGTCGATCGAGGAGCTCGGCGAGGCCATCGAGCGGATCGGCGACGGATCGACGGTGCTGGATCCGACCGTTGTTGCGGCGCTTCTGGGGCGGCGGAGCGATCCGCTGGCAGGCCTCACGCCACGAGAGCGCGACGTGCTTTCGCTGATGGCCGAGGGGCGGACGAACGCGGCGATCGGTGCGAGTCTCGTGATCGGAACGGGAGCGGTCGAGAAGAACGTGACGAGCATCTTCCAGAAGCTCGGGCTCGACGACTCGGGCTCCGATCACCGGCGCGTGCTCGCGGTGCTCGCCTTCTTGCAGAGCTGACGGGCTCGTCAGCCGGTCACGGGAGTCGCCACCGCGCGGAGGATCGCGTCGCGATACTCGTGACCGACGATGCGGTAGCCGCGCGTGGTCGGGTGGACGCCGTCGTTCGATACTCCGGCGACGTAGACCCGGCCGTCTCGCGCGAAGCGCCAGGGGTCGGTGTACTCCCAGCCGCGGGAGAGGGCATACTCCTTCAACCGCTGGCCGTAGGCGGCTGCTGCCTTCGGCCGGCGATCGTAGGGCGGGATGGCGCCGATGATCACGCGCTTCGGGTCGATCGTCCTGACGATGGAGTCGTAGTACGGAGCCGCCTGGGCGAAGGTGTAGTGAAGCCTCACGTCGTTGGTGCCCGCCATGAGAACGAGAACGTCGACGTGGGCGATCGGTCGGACGTTCTGCGCCATGACCTGCACGGTTGTGCCGCCCTTTGCCCACCCGCCGACCCAGGCGATCCCGTCGCCCTGCGCGTACGTCATCCAGGTGTTCTGGTCGAGACCCATTGCGGGGATGGTCCGGGCACCGCCCGCGGTCAACGAATCGCCGACGATGGCGACGCGCACGGGGTTCTGCGGCGTTCCGAGCGTGGAATCGGCCGTTGAGGTCGGCGAGGGCACGCTCGTGACGCCCGAGCCACCAGCCTCGGGAACGGACTGAGGCGTCGAAGCGCACCCCGTGAGGGCAATGAGGGCGGCGGCCAGGACGGCCCCGATGAGGCCCCGTGGCAACGATCGCATAGCAGCATTATCACCGAACCCACTCGGCGACTCCTCTCGGCCGCACGCGCCTGTGGATAACGTCGGCGGGACTCGCCCAGATTCAGTAGCGTTCTGGCATGACGAGCTCCCTCCACCGGTCGTCGCTGCGGCGAATGGTCATGCGCGACCCGTCCGAGTCGCATCGTGCCGCGAGCCCGCTCGAGCTGCTCTTCGACCTGACCT
>JAODMX010000397.1 GCA_025464735.1 Frondihabitans sp.
GCGGTGGTCCTAGGACCACCGCGACAGCCGACGGCGAGGGTTTAGCGAACGGGAGCCGAGACCTCCGCGTCGGCGTAGCCGTCCACCACGACCGTCGACGGGACGTCGTAGACCATGACAGCCCGGCCGGCCTCCTCATACGGCGACCAGCCGGGGGCACCGGCGGCGATGAACGCGACGGCGGCGCCGTGGACGTCGGCGGCAAGGTCCCGCGGCGGGTTCGGCCCCGTGATGACCTCGACCCCCTCGGCGTCGAGGTCATCGAAGAAGAACGGCACGTCGAGGCAGTGCGTCGCGCCACCCATGACCGTGGACGGCCAGGCGAACCGGTACAGCCACGCGGGTGCGCCGCCTTCCTCGCGGGCCCTGGCGTAGTCAACGGCCTTCGAGCGGAACACGCTGTCGGTGACGAACTGCCCGAGGATGGCCGCGGTGGACAACCCGGGGTGCGACTCGACGTAGCGCGCGGCGTCGGGAGCCGCGACCCCCAGACCGTCGAGGGCCAGCACGGGGTCGACCGCGGCGAGCGCCTCCTCGTGCGGGGCGAGTGCCATGTTGAATTCGTTGTCGGTCGCGCCGAGGAGGAGCTCCTTGCTGCGTCCGACACCCCCGGCCAGCGCGTCGCGCACACCCGTCGGCAGCAGGTCGCCGTCGACAACCGGTCCGAGTACGAGCCCGTCGTTGACGAGTGCGGCCAGCGAGGCGAGCGGATTACTGCCGTCTTCCACAGTGGCGGCGGCGATTTTTCCCTGGAGCTCCAGGATCCGGCCTTCGGGAATCGACGACAGTCCCGCCCGAGTGGGCTCGACGCCTACCAGCTCGGCGAGCCGACGACCCGCCGCCTCGGCGACGCCGAGCTCGGTGTCGGCGGTCGCTCCCGAGATCGAGATCACGCGCTCGAAGAGGTCGGCGGCCCTCGGCACGGCCAGAAGCGTCAGCACCGCGCCGCCTCCCGCCGACTGACCTGCGATGGTGACCCGCGACGGATCCCCGCCGAATCGATCGATGTTGTCGCGGACCCATTCGAGGGCCAGGATCCAGTCGAGCACGCCTCGATTCATCGGGGCATCCTGGATCCAGCCGAACCCGTCGAAGCCGAGGCGGTACGACACGCTGACGGTCACGACGCCGTCGCGGTTGAAGGCGGCGCCGTCGTACCAGGGGCTGGCCGGCGACCCTGCGACGTAGCCCCCGCCGTGGATGTAGACGAGCACGGGAAGCGCAGCCTCGGTATCGCCGGGCCGGGGCGTGAAGACGTTGACGTTGAGCGTCGACTCCCCCGGCACGGACGGTTCGGGAATGATCGTGATCTCGGACAGGGCCTTCCGTTGCGGAGTCGCCCCGTACTGCGTCGCGTCGAGGACGCCGCTCCACGGCGCATGAGGCACGGGAGCTGCAAATCGTCGCTCACCCGTCGGCGGCTCGGCGAAGGGGATCCCGAGGAAAGCGGCTGATCCAGGTCGCTGGAGGCCGCGGACGGTTCCCGCGTGGGTGGCGACGTCGACGGTGTCGGTCATGGTCTCTCTTTCGGTTGAGATGGAAGCGAGGCGGAGGCGGAAGCAGAAGGGGGAGCGACTCATCGGACGCTCTTGATTGGCACAAGCGCGACGGCGGCGAGGGCGACGCAGATCATGCCGAAGACGAAGAGGGCGTGGTAGCCGAAGGCGCTGCCGATCAGCAGGGCGGCAACGGCCGGGCTGAGCGCCTGCGGAATGTTCGTCGCGACGTTCAGGATGCCGAGATCCTTGCCGGCGGAGACCCCGCCCCCGGGCAGTACCTCCGTCATGAGGGCCGTGTCGCACGACATGTACAGGCCGAAACCGAAGCCGTTGATGGCCGACATGGCGAGCATCCCCGTGACTGTCGGCATCAGGAGCGGCATCAGCAACCCGATGATCATCAGCGCCGATGCGGCGTAGATGAAGGCCTTGCGGCGGCCCAGCCGGTCGCTCAGGAATCCCGCCAGGAGCACCGAGACGATCGTGGTAGCGAGCGACGCCAGGCTG
Source organism: Frondihabitans sp. (assembly GCA_025464735.1). Next base: position 2,007 of record JAODMX010000397.1, read on the forward strand.
ATCACGCCGATCTCGACGTTGGCGTTGGCGAGGCTCAGCCCGACGTAGTCGGTGAGGATGAAGAGCTGGTAGGCGAAGACAACGAAATACCCCATGATGAAGAGGAAACGAGCGGCGAACGCCCACGCGAAGTCGGGGTACTTCTTCGGGTCGATCCAGAAGGCTGAGACGAACGCCTTCCAGCGGAACGGCGGATTCTTCTGGGCCGTGCTCGAGAGGTCGCGATTGAGCACGACGAAGAGCAGGGTGACGACGAGCACCGCGATCCCGAAGGCCGCGTAGCCGACGCCAACGTGCGTGGCGAGACGCCCGGCGACGATGACGCCGATGGTGCCGCCGGCCATGGTGCCGAGCCCGACCATCGCCGACGCTGCCCCTCGGCGGCTCCGTTCGAAACGGTCCGGCGTGATCGCGGTCAACGGACCCTGCATGGCGTTGAGCGCCATCTGGATGACGACCCAGAACACGGTGATCCAGAGGATCGACGAGAGGTGACCGAGACCGATCAGGAAGACGGCCGCCACGGCGGTTCCGATGATCATCCAGGGCGCCCGACGCCCAAGCCTGGATCGTGTGCGGTCGCTGAAGGCACCGACGATGGGCTGAGCGAAGAGTGTGAAGACGAACGAGACGGTGCTGATGATGGCGACGTTCTGCACCTTGTGCGCCGGATCGATCGCCGTCGCTTGATTGGGCAGCAGAACCGAAATGAGGCCGGAGTAGGTGGCGAAGAGCACAAGCGACGTGATTGCCAGCGAGGGAAGCAGGATCCGCTTCGGGGCGGGAACCGAGATGTTCTCGGCGGCGGCCGGAACTTCTCCGACCGTCGGGACGGGCGCGTTGGACATCGTTCTCCTCATTGAGACGGGTTATGACCGCACGGACGTGCGCTCGAACGGTCGAGTTTCAAAACCAACCACTGTTCGGGAATGAGTATGGCGCGATACTCCCAATAATTCAAGCGTTGAACTTAAATCGTTCGAGCGAATGCGAGAGGATCCTCCAGAGCGGCCGCGCGCGCGGACCACAGAGCCCCCTGAAGAGCGGCGTCCGCCCCGAGGCAACCGGCCTCCAGAGCGGCGACCGGCCAGGAACTCGTCCCGACGAGCGTCGGCTGATCGCGCACGAACGCGGGGCGCAGAGTCTCGACGAGGTCGGCCCAATACCCGCCGAGCACGATGACCTCGGGATCGAACGAGCGGCTCAGGATCTGCAGGGTCCGGCCGATCCAGAGGGCAGCCGTCTCCCAGGCGCTCACCGCCCCCTCCTCACCGTCCCGGAGGAGCCGGACGAACTCGGCGAGCGCCACGGTGAGGCCGTCGGTCACCATCAGCTCTCGAAGACCGGCCCTCTCGAGGACGACATCGGGCCCCGCGACCGTGACGAGGCACCCGCGTTGCCCGCACTCGCACCGGACACCGTCGAAGTCGACGGGAACGTGCCCGAAGGCACCGGCCGCCTCATGAGCCCCCGTCACGAGGCGACCGTCGACGAAGGCCGCTCCGCCGATTCCCGAGTTGCTCTTGAGGTAGAGGAGGTCGCGTGTTCCGGGCCGGAGCCGGAGTTCGGCCAAGGCCGCGAGGGTCGCATCCGGGTGGAGTCGCACCGAGCGAGGCAGCTCCGGCACACGCGCACGGAGCCCGGCCAGCACGTCGACTGTTCCCCACTCGAGGTCGGTGTCGGCCAGCACCACCTCAGGGTCGCCCCCGACCGGAGCGAACACGACGACGGACAGGTCGTCCACGCGTCGCCGCAGGGCGGCCGCCCCGTCCAGAACACTCCTGGTTACTCGCCCGAGAACGTCGAGGACAAGTTCGGGTTGCCCCATCGGGCGCCCGTGGTGCTCGGCCTCGCGCACCAGCACGTCGCCCGCGAGCGACACCGCCACCGCCGTAGCCCGGTCGGCATCCAGCTGGACCGCGACGAAAGCGACGTCATCGAGTGCAAGCTCGAGATGAGTGACCGGTCGACCCTTGGCGCCGCCCAGCACGGGCTCGGACTCGCGCACGAGCCCGGCCTCGGCGAGGGCGGCGCTGAGCGCCGTCACGGCTCCCCGAGTCAGCCCCGTGGAACCAGCGAGCGCACTCCGCGAGCGCGGCCCGTGGTCGAGCAGATCAAGCGCGACGATGCTGAGATTGCGCCGCCGGACATCTTCGCTCACGAGGGACGCGCGCTCGTTTCCTCCGGCCGCCGCCCTGCTCATGGAGCCAGCTTCCCACACCGGCGAAGCTCGTAGGCGAGCCCTACTTGAGCCCCGAGAACGCCAGTCCGTCGATCACCCGGCGCTGCAGCACGATGAACATGATCAGCACGGGCGCCATGGCCATCAGACTCGCCGCCATGACCACGGGATAGTCGGTGGAATTCTGACCGATCAGTGTCGCGAGGCCGGCCGACAGCGGCATCGACGTGGCGTTGGTCGATACCACCAGGGGCCAGAGCAGTTCGTTCCACGACCACAGCACCGTCGTGATCGCGAGCACGTTGATCGAGGGCCGAGCGAGCGGCAGCATGATCTTCCAGAAGATCTGGAAGGGGTTCGCGCCGTCGATGCGGGCCGCTTCTTCGAGTTCGGTCGGCAGGTTGAGAAACGCCGTCCGCATGAGGAACGTCCCGAAGGCACTGAAGAGCCCCGGAAGCATCAGCCCGGCGAGTGTGTTGAGCAGCCCGAACCCCTGGATCAGCTGGTACTGCGAGATCAGGTAGACCTGGGAGGGCACCATCAGGATCGACAGCACCAGCGCCAGCAGAATCGCGCGCCCCTTGAAGGCCATGCGCGCGAACGCATAGCCGGCCAGGGTGCAGAAGAGGATCTGCGCGAGGGTCCGGAAGACGGTGACGAGGATGCTCGTGCGCAGCTGATCGAGGAACGGCAGCTGCTCGAACACGGCGGCGTAGTTCTGCCAGACGAAGTGCGACGGCCAGAACTGCGGCACGACGCTCTGCACCTCGGCATTCGTCGACAGCGACATCACGATCTGCCAGAGGAATGGGAACGCCATGAGGAAGCCGCCGACGCCGAGGACGACGTGGGCCAGTGCGTGCGAGCCGTGGCGGCGACCGGGGCGACTCTTCGTTCTGGCGCGGG
>JAODMX010000108.1 GCA_025464735.1 Frondihabitans sp.
CACTGGCCTCAGGATGAGCGAGGTCATCGTCCAGGAGCTCGGAATCGACCCTGAGCTCGTCGCCGTCGCGTCGGGCCCCAACCTTGCCCTCGAGATCGCGAAGCGTCAGCCGACCGCGGCCGTGGTCTCCTCGGTGAGCCTCGAAACGGCGACTCTCGTCGCGGCCACGGCGACGAACCCGTATTTCCGATCGTTCGTCAACACCGACGTCATCGGAACCGAGTTCGGCGGGGTCCTGAAGAACCTCATCGCCGTCGCGATCGGCATCGTCGACGGCGTCGGCTACGGTGAGAACACCAAGGCGTCGATCATCACCAGGGGCCTCGCCGAGATGACGAGCTTCGCCGTCTCCTTCGGGGCGAAACCCGAGACCCTCGCCGGCCTTGCCGGCTTGGGCGACCTCATCGCGACCTGCCAGTCGCCGCTGTCGCGCAACAACACCGCCGGCCGACTCCTCGGCCAGGGCTACCGCTACGACGATGTCGTGAGGCAGATGAACCAGACGGCCGAGGGGCTCGCATCCGTTGCGCCGATCCTCGCGCTCGCCGCCTCTCAGGGTGTCGACATGCCCATCGTCACACAGGTGGCGGAAGTCCTCGCCGGTACTCTGGATCCGCGCAACATTGCGCCGCACCTCACCGAGACCGACGAACCGCAGGGCGAATAGTCCTCCGGCAAGGCCCGAAGAAAGTACGACCGTGACCGATTCCTCGTCTGCTTCCCCCCGCCTCCGGGTCGTCCTGCTCTTCGGCGGCCGCTCCAGTGAGCACTCGATCAGTTGCGCCACGGCAGGCGGTGTTCTGGCCGCCCTCGATCGCTCGAAGTACGAGGTGATCCCGGTCGGTATCACGCGCGAGGGTGCCTTCACCCTCCAGCCTGACGATGCCGAAGCGTTCGCGCTCAACGCGGACGTGCTGCCCACCGTTACCGACAACGGAACGCGGGTGCGCTGGCCGGAGTCGGCGGCGACCCGAGAGCTGACGATGACGGATGTCGAGGGTGTCGTATCCTCGCTGGGCGACGTCGACGTGGTGTTCCCGATCCTGCACGGCCCCTTCGGTGAAGACGGCTCGGTCCAGGGTCTGCTCGAGCTGGTCGGCCTGCCCTACGTCGGGGCCGGGATCCTGGCCTCGGCGGTTGGCATGGACAAGCATTTTTCGAAGACGGTCCTGCAGCAGGCCGGAATCGACGTTGCCCCGTGGCTCACGGTTCGTGCCCGGGAGTGGCGGGATCACCGCGCCGTCGTCGAGGAGCGCACCGAAGAGCTCGGCTGGCCCGTCTTCGTGAAGCCGGCCCGTGCCGGTTCCAGCGTCGGTGTGTCGAAAGTCTCGTCGTTGGCCGGTCTCGCCGCCGCGATGGATGTCGCCCTCGCCGAAGACAACAAGGTGCTTATCGAGGCGGCAGTGGTCGGGCGCGAACTCGAGTGCGCCGTGCTGGGAGGTCGCGACGGTGGCGCCCCGCGCGTCTCGGTCGCGGGCGAGATCGTGCTGGGCGGCGACAAGTTCTACGACTTCGAGTCGAAGTACCTCGGTGCCCCCGGCGCCGACCTGGTCTGCCCGGCCGACCTCACGGCGGGCGAGCTCGCGGACTTCCAAGACCTTGCCGCGCGGGCGTTCGACGCGATCGGAGGAGCCGGGCTCGCCCGCGTCGACGTCTTCCTGACGGCCGAGGGCTTCGTCGTCAACGAGCTCAACACCATGCCCGGCTTCACGCCGATCTCGATGTTCCCCGCCTGCTGGCTCGCGAGCGGGTTGACCTACCCGGCGCTCCTCGACGAGCTGATCCAGCTCGGCGTCGAGACCGAGCGCTAGCCCTCGGCGGCAACCGCAGTTTCGGCCAGCGTGCCAGTGCCGCGGCGCTGGTGCGGCGGCCGAAAGGGCGGCTCTCGCGCTCACTTGTCCACAGATTGCCGCACGGCCCGTTTCGGCGTGCACGCTTTTGCCACGCTGGAGGCATGCCTTCCGAACACCCCACCCTGCTGACCTCCCGAGACTTCCTCCGTGCGCGGCTCAACGACAGAGCGCTACGTCGCGGCGCCGAGCGGGGCGACTACGCCCCGGTTGTGCCGGGGGTCTTCGTGCCGATGCCCATTTGGGCGACGCTCACGCCTCGCCTCCGGCATGTCACGAGGGCGAGGGCGGTGGCTCCCCGCCTCGGATCCTGCGCCGTCTTCTCCCATGTCACGGCCGCGGCGCTTCATGGCCTGCCGCTCCTCGGCGAGTGGCCAGAGCTCGTGGAGGCGACCGACAGCGAGGCCACGCGTACTCGACGAGGCAGGAGCCTTCGCACGCACGCCCTTCCGCTCGCCGGATCCGACCTGGCCGCGAAGGAGGCTCTCCCTGTCACGGCACCGGGGCGCACGCTGGTTGACCTGGCAATCTCGTTGCCTCTTCGCGACGCAGTCGTCTCGCTGGACGGCGCCCTCCACGCGGCTGGCGACGAGACCCCCGCACTCCTTGCTGCGTTTGACGAAGCGCTCGAACGCCGCGAGCCCATCCGTGAACACCTCAGGGTCGGTCGAGTTCGACGGTTTATCGACGGTGCGGCCGAGTCGCCCGGTGAGTCGCTGAGCCGTGTCGTGATGCAGGAGTTGGGCTGGCCGCCTCCCGTGTTGCAGGAGTCGTTTTTCGATGCCGCTGGCAAGATCGGCACGGTCGACTTCTGGTGGCCCCAGTTCGGGGTGATCGGCGAGTTCGACGGTCTCGTCAAATATGAGCGGGCGGAGTTTCTCAACGGCATGACGCCCGCGCAGGTCGTCGCCAAGGAGAAAAGGCGCGAGGATCGTCTGCGGGCGC
>JAODMX010000423.1 GCA_025464735.1 Frondihabitans sp.
GCGGTGCAGCGACAGGGCCCCAGCCGAAGTCGATCGTGGCCTGGAGCCAGGCCGCGGCTTCGTCGGGTTCGTATTCGACGAATGGGCTGAACTCGGTCCAGCCGTTCGGCCCTTCGACCAGGAGTGCCTCGCGCACGTCGACCCCGCGGAACCGATTCCGCAGGGGGAGCGCCACCACGTGGGCGCCGGTGAGGAGGTCGTCGAGCGCGGGGAGCATGCGTCCAGTCTGTACCCGGCCCCCTCTCGATAAGCTTGCAGGCATGGCTGAAGGCGTATCCGACCTGTTCGATCCGACCGAGTGGCAGGCGGCCACCGGCGCCGGTGAGCTGACCGACATCACCTATCACCACGATGTCCGCGGCCAGGTGGCTCGAATTGCTTTCGACCGGCCCGAGGTGCGCAACGCGTTCCGCCCGCAGACCGTGGACGAGCTCTATCGTGCCCTCGACGACGCCCGCATGAATCCCAGGATCGGCGTGGTCCTGTTGACGGGCAACGGCCCCAGCCCCAAAGACGGCGGCTGGGCATTCTGCAGCGGGGGAGACCAGCGCATTCGCGGGCGGGATGGCTATAAATACCAGGGTGACGTGGAGAATCAGCCCGACCCGGCGCGCAACGGCCGCCTCCACATCCTCGAGGTCCAGCGCCTGATCCGGACCATGCCCAAGGTCGTCATCGCCGTCGTCCCCGGTTGGGCGGCCGGCGGGGGGCATTCGCTCCACGCCGTCTGCGACCTCACTCTTGCCAGCCGTGAGCACGGCAAATTCAAACAGACCGACGCCGACGTGGGCTCGTTCGACGGCGGCTACGGCAGCGCCTACTACGCCCGGCAGATCGGTCAGAAGCTGGCTCGCGAGGTCTTCTTCCTCGCGCAGGAGTACTCGGCGCAGCGGGCATACGAGATGGGAGCGGTCAACGCGGTCGTCGAGCACGAAGAGCTCGAGCGCGAGGCACTGCGCTGGGCCCGGATCATCATGACCAAGTCGCCCACGAGCATCCGGATGCTCAAATTCAGTTTCAATGCCGTCGACGACGGCCTCGTGGGGCAGCAGGTCTTCGCAGGCGAAGCCACGCGCCTGGCCTACGGTACCGACGAGGCCGTCGAAGGCCGAGACTCCTTCCTCGAGAAGCGGGAGCCGGACTGGTCACCGTACCCGTGGCAGTTCTGACGTGACGCATCCGCTCCGGGCCGTTGACGCGCGCGATCCGCGTGCGGTGCTCGAGGCTCTCCGCGACGCCCTGTCCGGTGGCCCCGCCATTAATCCTCGCGTTGACGACGACGTGCCCCTCGATCTCCCCGCCCAGGTCGAGAAGAGGATCGCCCTCGTGATCGAGACGAGCGGGTCGACGGGGCACGCAAAACGGGTGGCCCTCTCGTCGGGGGCTCTTCTCGCCGGGGCGGCGGCGGCCGACGGAGCACTGTCCGGCCCGGGCCAGTGGGTGCTCGCACTGCCCGCGCACTACGTCGCCGGCACGAACGTTCTCGTCCGGTCGATCGCAGCATCCACCCAGCCACGGATCGTGCCGCCCGGGCACTTCGACCCGACAGCGTTCGTCGAGGCGGCCGACGCGCTCGACCATGCAGTCCGGTACACCTCGCTCGTGCCGGCGCAACTCAGCCCCCTGCTCGACCTGGCCGAGGCGGATGAGCGAGCGATGAGGATCCTGCGCCGTTTCGACGCCGTGCTCGTCGGTGGGCAGGCGACGCCCCGACCTTTGCTGGAGCGCGCCCGCGCCGCGGGGGTTCCGGTTGTCCGCACCTACGGCTCAAGCGAGACAAGCGGAGGCTGCATCTACGACGGTGTGCCCATCGGTGCGACGCGCGCGGCACTCGTCGACGGGCAACTGGAGATCAGCGGCCCCACCCTCGCCGAGTACTACCTGGCCGACCCGGAACGCACTGATGCGGCGTTCGTGACCCGCGACGGCACTCGCTGGTATCGCACGGGAGACACCGGTTCGGTCGACACGGACGGCATCGTCACGGTGACCGGCCGCCTCGACGACGTGATCGTGTCGGGGGGCGAGAAAGTGTCGTTGGGAGTCATCGAGCGCATCATTCGCGAACAGCCCGGCCTCAGCCACGCCGTTGTGGTCCGCGCGCCGCACCCGCGCTGGGGTGAGGTGCCGGTCGTGGTCGTCGACGAGGGGGAAGCAGAGCCTGCGCCGGCTCTCGACACCCTCCGAGCCGCGGTCATCGAGGTGGCGGGCCGGGCTGCCGCGCCCTCCCGGATCGTCACGGTCGACTCGCTCCCGTTGCTTGCCAGCGGCAAGCCCGACCGTGTGGCGCTCGCGCGCTTGGTGGCCGTCGCCCAAAGCTCGTCCCCCTAAGATTCTCGGGTGGCCAAGACCAAGACGAAGAGCACGAACACGAGCGGACGACCCAGCGGGCACCCCGGGCGTTCTGGGCGACCCGGGCGCTCACCCGTCCGCAAGGCGACGGTGGGCGACTGGATCAGCGGGGCGCGACCCCGCACTCTGACCCTCGCGATTGCCCCGGTCGCGATGGGGAGCGCTGCGGCTTCGACGACGAACCGCTTCGACTGGCACCTTGCGCTCCTGTGCCTCGTGGTGTCGCTGTTCCTCCAGATCGGCGTCAACTACGCCAACGACTACTCCGACGGGATCCGGGGCACCGACAAGTTCCGGGTCGGGCCCGCGCGCCTCACGGGGGCCGGGGTCGCGAACCCGAAGACGGTCCGCAACGTCGCGTTCGCCTCCTTCGCCATTGCAGCAATAGCGGGCATCGCGGTCATCGTGATCTCGCAGTACTGGTGGTTGTTCGCGGTCGGAGTGGCCTGTGTCGCCGCAGCCTGGCTCTATACCGGCGGTAAGCGGCCCTACGGCTACAACGCCCTGGGCGAGGTCTTCGTCTTCCTCTTCTTCGGGCTCGTAGCGACTGCGGGCACCACCCTCGTCCAGGCGCACCATGTACCCGAGGCAGCATGGGTGATGGCCGTGATGATCGGCCTGTTCTCCTGTGCCGTGCTGATGGTCAACAACATCCGCGATATCGATCAGGATCGGCAGGCCGGCAAAAAGACCTTGGCCGTCGTTCTCGGTCAGCGGGGGGCGCGCATCGCCTACGCGGTCTTCCTGGGCCTGCCCTATCTGCTGCTGGTCTACTTCGCGTTTTTATACTTCGGGGCCGGCTACGTCTACTTCTCGGCGATCCTCGCAGCCCCGGCCATTGCGATCGGCGTCACGGGAAAGACTCCGCCGGAGTTGATCCTTGCGCTGAAGCTGTCGTCCTTCACGGCCCTCGCTTTTGCGCTGGCGCTGTCGGCCGTGCTGTTCTTCCTGCTCTGAGTTCGCTGACCTGAGCGGTGGCGCTCAGTCGTCTTCGGCCGGCGCCTGACGGCGGGTCGGCTGGGGGGCGGGCTGACCGTCGAGCACCGCGTCTTCGAGGTCGGCGTCTTCGTCTCGCTCGGGCGCAGCGCGCCGCTTCACGATGTTTTCGGCGACCTGACGGCGCAGTGATCCAAGGGCGAGATACGAGATGAGAAAAGCCAGCAGCGCGGCCGCGACCAGCGCCAGGTAGAGGCTGACGTGGAGCGCCACGAGCACGATGGCGATCACGGCGAAGATGCCGATTCGGGCGACCGTGTAGAGGAGAGTGGCTTTCACACCAGGCAGTCTAAGACGTGTCCGTCTGGCGCGCCTGGCCACGGTCGCGCACACAGACTGCACGCCTAGGATGACGCCATGGTCAAAGGCTTGATCGTCGTGATCGTGGCGGCAGTCGCGTTCGTCGTCTACGCGCTCGTCGACTGCCTCTTCACCGAGCGGTTCCGGTTCCGGGCGCTCAACAAACCGGTCTGGGCTCTCCTCATCATCGTGTTGCCGGTCGTCGGCGCGCTGCTCTGGTTCGGCCTCGGTCGCCGCCGTCGCGGCCTGTCTGGTCGTCGCGTGGTTGCGCCCGATGACGATCCCGACTTCCTCGGCACACCAACGAGCAGCTCCGCGGGTTCGACGTCGAACCTCGATCGCGAGACGATGGACGAACGCATCCGCCGACTCGAGCAAGAGCTGGCCGAGCATGACGACGACGGAACATCCGGTCCCGGCAAATAGCCGAAACGGATCACGACCACCCAGGAGACGAACGACCCGTGGAGCTTTTCCGATGACCTCTTCTTCGCGTCTCGGGGCCACGGATCCTGCGTCGCTGCCCGGCGATCCGGCCCCGTCGGGCAGCCCCGCCACCGATTTCGCGGTGACCCTGCTGGCTGAGTTCGAGGCCGCCGGCGTCCGTGACATCGTGTTGAGCCCGGGCTCGCGCTCGCAGGCCCTCGCGCTCGCGGCGGCCGAATTCGAGAAGCAGGGGCGCCTCCGGCTCCACGTACGTCTCGACGAACGCTCGGCGGGCTTCCTCGCGCTCGGGCTCGCGGTCGAGTCCGCCGTGCCGACCGTGATCGTGACGACCTCGGGCACTGCCGTCGCCAACCTGCATCCCGCTGTCCTGGAGGCGCACCACTCCGGGGTCCCACTGCTCCTCGTGACGGCCGATCGCCCGGCCGAGCTCCGAGGTGTCGGATCCAACCAGACCACTCACCAGTCCGACCTCTTCGGGCCTGCGCTCCGACTCATTCGCGACGTCGACGCGCCGGTCGACAGCGGAGTCGACCGGGAGGGGGTCCGCGCTCTGGTTCGCGAGGCGATGTCCGGGGCGCTGGGTCGATCGAGCGCCCCCGGCAAGCCGGCAGCCCCCGGGCCGGTTCAGCTCAACGTGGCGTTTCGGGAGCCCCTGTCCGCGCCGGTCACGACGTTGCCTGCGGTCGCGGCTGTCGGTGGTGCGAGTGTCGACGTTCCGGCTTCGAGCACAGGATCCCTGGGCGGCCCGCCTGCGCCGCTCCTGCCTCCCTCCGCCACCTCGGTCGCCCTCGAGGTCGACGTCGAACCCGCCACCGTGGTCATCGCGGGCCACGGCGCCGGCCCCCGAGCCGAAGAAGTGGCGCGTTTGCTCGGGGCGCCTCTCGTGGCGGAAGTCTCGAGCGGGTCCCGGTTCGGCCCCCACCTCGTCTCCTCGTACCGTGCTCTTCTCGACGACCTGACATCCGGCGGGCGGGTGC
>JAODMX010000437.1 GCA_025464735.1 Frondihabitans sp.
CAACCTCACCGAGCCCAACGGCACCTGCTACTTCTCTGAAGCGTTGCAGACGGCCGTCCGCGAAATGTACGGGCCTCTCGTCTCCGACTCGAATTCCGTCTCGGCGGTGGAGGCGGCACGACTTCGAGTCTCTGTGATCACTCCTCCGATCGATGTCGTCTCTGCGCATGTCAGCGGATCCGGGGTCGCGCGGTACGGAGTCACGTCGGAGCTCACGACTATGGGCGACTACTCGGTCCCCCAGCAGTGGGCACTGAGGCTGCACGACGAAGGATTCGACGCCATCCGCTACAACTCCCGGTTCGCTCCCGGCACAGAATCCTGGGCGCTGTTCGGGCCGGCGGGGCCACACGACAGCCTGGGTGTTGACGAGCATGCGGGGGTCGCCGGAATCGATGCCGTCCTGGCGGCAGGGATCGACGTCGACCCACTGCCACCGCGCAAGAGTTCCGTTCGGCTCGTTGCTGACCCGCCCGCCTGAGCGGGAATGCTCTCAGCCCTCGGCGACCAGCGCGGATCGCGCGGAACGCGTCATGACCGCGTAGATCACTCCGGCCACAAGAGGCCCGACGAAGACGGACAGGTCGGCGCCGTCAAGCGCAGCCGAGAACGGCCCGACGAAGATCGAGGTGTCGAGGAAGAGCGCTGCCGAAGCGGTCCCGACCACCAGGGCAGTGAGACCGGCGAGGTTGAATCCGCGCCGGTACCAGAACCGGCTCGTGGAGCCTTCGTCCTGCAGCTCGTGACCGTCGTAGGCGCTGTGGCGCAGGGCGATGTCGACCGCGTAGATCGTGAGAGCTGGCCCGAGCAGGGCGACCGTGAGTTCGAGGATGCTGTTCAGGGAGTCGAAGAAGTTGGAGATGAACAGTGCGTACACGGTGATGCCGACCGCAACGACGGCGTCGAAGATGACCGTGACCGAACGCCGCCAGGGAATGCCGACCGCGAGGAGGGCGAGCCCGGTGGAGTAGGCCGTCAGGACGTTGTTGGTGACGGAGCCGAGGATGATGACGACCAGGAGCACCGGGTAGAACCAGGCCGGTACGAGCGCGCTCAGCGAGGATTGCGGGTTCGTCATGTCCACGGCGGTTCCGGCCAGGGTCCCGACGCTCCCGAGGAGGACCGCCGGGGCGAACCCGCCCAGGGCGGTCCACCACATCACCGCCTTCTTCGAGACGTCTGTCGGGAGGTACCTGGCGTAGTCAGCGCCGGTACCCCAGGAGAGGGGCCCGGAGGCGATGATGCTGAATCCGATGGCGGCAACGGCCCAGAGGGCGAGGCCGTGCACGGAGTCCTTCGCGGGCGTCTGATAGCCGAAATGGGCGTGCTGCAGGACGAAGAAAGCGAGGGCGGCGACGCAGGCGAGCAGGATCCAGGTGAACCAGCCGCTGAGCTTCACGATCGTCGCGTGGCCGTAGACGCTGATCGTGAACGTGACGAGCGCGGTCACGATCACGATGGCGACCTTGACCGGCAGGCTCGCGTGGCCCGCGAAGAGGGTGACCAGAGCGAATCCGGCCAGCGATCCGACCGAGAGGTTGATGGCTTCGTAGGCGACCCCGATCAGCCAGCCGACGATGAGGTTCAGGAACCGGTTGCCGCGCACCCCGTACATGGCGCGGGTGATCACTTCACTCGGGAGGCCCGCGACGGGACCGCTGATCGAGAGATATCCGACCAGGATCCAGAACAGGTTGCCGGCCACGATCACGGCCAGCGACTGCCATAGGTTCAGTCCGAGCAGGATCATCGTGCCGCCGAGCACGATGTAGAGATAGGTGAGGTTGGAGGCCGCCCACACGGCGACGAGCGATCGTGGGCGTCCGTGGCGCTCGGATTCCGGGATGCGATCGGTGCCATGCGTCTCGACGCGACCGGCGCGATCGGCGGAGGGCTCTGGATCCTCGGGGAGCCGGGTTCTTTCGGGGGCCGTCGTCATCGCGGATCCGCTCATCGTGGTTATTGGTGCCTGCACTAACAACTTATTGGTGCCAGAGTCAATACGATGAGACCTGTGGTGTCAAGAGCTGAGTCCCCAGTCCGCCGGAAAAAGTCTCCGGTCCGTCGGAAAAGTCCCGAGGAACGCCGGGCCGAGATCGTCGTGGCCGCGAGCAGCATCGCGGTCAGTGACGGCCTTGACAGGGTGACTGCCAAGCGAGTCGCTACCGAACTCGGGGTTGTTCCCGGGCTTGTCAATCACTATTTCGCTGCTGTCGACGACCTGGTCGCGGCCTCCTTCTCGTACGCTGCCGAGGCGGAACGCGAGGAGATCTTCGCCGCCGCACTGGCCGGTGACACCCCTCGCGACTGGATGCGTCGACTCCTTGCCGAGCTCCTGGATCCTGCACGCGACCCGGTCAGCCTCCTCTGGCTGGATGCCTGGCAGGCCTCCCGCAAGCGGCCGGCCCTCCTGCGCGAGGTCCTCGGTCAAATGGAGGCCTACACCGTGCGACTCACGGACCTCGTCCAGGCGGGGGTCGATAAATCCGTGTTCCACGTGGACGACTCGTCAGCGACCGCTCTGCGCATCATGTCCCTCGTCGACGGACTCAGTGTGCAGGCCGCGAGCAGATCGGAAATCGACTACCGGACCGTCTCCGAATTCGTCGTTCGCACCACGGAATCGGAGCTCGGGCTCGCACCCGGCGGCCTGGCATGACTCGGTCACTTTGCCTCGCGACGCAACTGTCTGATCCACCCGAGTGTGATCGGAGTGACAACGAAGAGGAGGAGGGATGTCAGTGCCGGCCCGACACCCACCCCGGTGCCGTGACGCGAGCCGCCCGTGCGAACGCCGTGGCACGAGAACGAAAGTCGTCATGGCCGAACGCTGACTCCAGTCGCTGGTCGAGGCCAGGATTGCAACGATCGGAAGCAAGGCTGGCATGGGCAGGGTCGCGCCACGGAGGAAGTCGGCGAAATTGTCGACCTCGGTGAAGCTGTTGATGGCGAGCGCACACACACTGAGGGCGACCGAGACGACGAGGAGCCAGCGAGCCGCGCGCGTGTCGACGGATTTTCGGAGTTCGACGTGAAGGATCCGACTGAATGTCATTGCTTGAGCTCCTCTTTTCCGAGTCAAGGGTTCAGATTGCAGACGACCGCCGGTGAATTCGCCGGTCGTCGAGGCAAGATACCTGTCGCGGAGCGACGGTTTCACTTCCTGAAGGAGGAGAAGGGGGACGTCCAGGTTTGCTGAAAGCCGCCAGACAATCTCTGCGCCAGTCGCCGCACGGAAACGCCCAACTTCTTCGCTGGGCGACCACGGAATCTGCATCCCGTCTAACCGGTCGAGGAGTCGCTCCGGATCCAATGCGATGAATTCGCAGGATTCCGCGGGCGTCTCCTCGACGCCGTGATCGTGCCTGGCAGGCAGGAGAAGCTGACGTCCTCCACGGCAGTCGTCTGTCCGTAGGTTTTTCGAAGGCCGTGCGTCGAGATGGCTAAAGATTTCATAGGAGCCAACGCGCCACGGCGATCGAGACGACGCCGATCCCGATTGCGACCGTTGTGGCAAGGGGGAATCGAAGTCTGTTACGCAGCTCGGGTATCTCGGCTACGTGTCCGACGATGGCGAAGGCAACGGCCAGCGGAATAAGTTGAAGCGGCGCGTGGAGAAGCACCCGGGCAAGGCTCGCCAGCCCTCTAGTGGAAGCCCTTCCAGACTTCGTGCGCTGTGAGCAGCCAGGAGATCCCGCTTGCAATGGCTTTGACTGATTTCCATCTGTTTGCGTTGAACCAGGCGAATGCCTTCTTGACTCCGCTGACAAACGACCTGATTTACGATTGAACCTCGTTGCTCCATCAGTGATGAGCCCGTGGGCCTTCCATGGGTGGCCGCTGAGTCGGTGCAACGACTCAGCGGAGGGGCGGGTCGGGAAACCCGCCCTAACCCTCTCGTACTCCATGTGAAATGTCACATCGACGGGTCTGTGCGCATCGGTCGCAAGACGCGGCTGCAGCCGCAGTGTCGATGGGGGCGTCTCGTCTGAATCGGTTCACTCAGATCCTTGCGTTCTGCCCCCGGGTCTCCGTAGGATCCCAAGTGCGGGGTAAGAATGAATCGTTTCAACATCGTGCAGTGACGCACGGCGAGAATCCAACGGAGGTTTCTACATGAGACGCACAAGCGGTCGGCGGGGCAAAAAGCTCGCTTTCCGTTCCATCGCAATCGTCGGAACGACGGCGCTTTTCGTGGGTGCGGCGTCCGCATCGGCCGTCGCGAGCCCGGGTTCCACAGGGTGGCCAAGCCATCCGAGTGCGGCTCAGTACGTGCAGACGCCGTCGTCGACGCATGTCAAGCCAGTCGCTGTGGTCAGCACGTCAGGTGATGTCAGCGGTGCGAAGACGTTGATCGCGCCGAGCTCCGGTCGAACGGCTACGCTCACCGCGACTCCGACGAAGATCACCTCGAGCGCGGTGACGGAGACGTTCCCGGCGGTGCAAGCCCGCTATGTCCGGCTCGACGTCACAAAGCTGGGGCTTCCCCCGGCCGGTGACTCGGCCGGTGTTTACACGCAGCTTTCCGAGCTTCAGGTCTTCGGATCCGTCTCCACTACGGATCTCGCCCAGGGCAAGATCGTCACTGCGTCCGAGACCATCGAAGCCGCAGGCTGGGGCGAGCAGTACCTCACCGACGGGGTGACGAACTCGAATAACGCGGCCGCTCACGGGTGGACGTCCGACGCGCATCCCTCGACCGATGTCAGCGCTTCGCCCGTGTGGGTGACCGTCGACCTCGGATCCGTGCAATCGGTGTCGAGCGTTGTGCTGTGGCCCCGCACGGACACCCTGTCGCCCGACGGGCAGACGGCCTCGTTCCCGGTCGACTTCACGGTGCAGACGAGTGCGACCGACAGCCAGTCGCCCAGCTTCGCCGTGCAGAAGGCGGTGACCGACCAGCCGGATCCTGCGATTCCCGTGACCACAGGTCCGGCCTCAATCGTCCTCGACTACGGGCACGAAGTGGGCGGTTACCCCACGTTCAACGTCGCCTCCGAGACCGGTTCTCCGACCCTCGAGGGAGGATACAGCGAGACCAAGACCCAGATCGGTCCGACCGGTGACGGTGTCAGCCCGTGGGCGAGCGGCGATCCGAATCGCTACGACACGTACACGGTCGACAAGCCGGGTCTCATCACGAACTCGCAGATCCAGGGTGGTGAGCGGTACGAGGAGATCACGCTGACCACTCCCGGAACAGTTTCCCTCTCCGCTGCGGGCATCGACTACACGCCCTACATTCCGAAGGCCAGCACGAGGGCCGGTTCGTTCTTGTCAAGTTCCGACGAGCTGAACAAGCTCTGGTACGACGGTTCGTACACAGCCGAGGTCAACCAGCTCCCGGTCGGAACGACTGCTCCCCGGTGGAACACCGACAATGGGTCGCTGGACGTTCCCGGCACGACGGCCGGCACCGGTTACCTCACCGCGGGGACGAAGTGGACCGACTACACCGCCTCGTTCGACACCAAGATCACGACTAATCAGGCCGGCTGGATGGTGCGCGAGCAGAACGCCACGACCGGCTACCTCTTTATCCTCGACGCCTCGAACGACACCGCGACGGGCCCGGGCCCCAGCTATTTGCAGGAGCTCGCTGACGTGAACGGCACGTACACGACGATCGCCAACGTGCCATTGACAACACCGGTTGACCCGACCTCATGGCACGCGATCAAGGAGGTCGTCAGCGGCACCACGGTGACCACGTCGATCGACGGCACGAAGATCGCCAGTTTCGACACGGCGAGTGCAAGCCCGGCAATTCCGTCGCTGTCGACCGGCAGTGTCGGGTTCCGCGAGTTCAGCGGCGAGGAGGCGAGCTTCAAGGATCTTGCCGTCACCGCGGCGACGAAGACCCTGTACAGCAACGCCCTGACCCAGTCGTCCTCGATCAAGGACTTCAGCCTTCCCGGGTCCAACACCGTGCCGTTGATCGTGGACGGCGCGAAGCGCGACCGCGCCGTGTGGTCAGGCGACCTCGCGGTCGAGGGCCCGACGCTGTTCTACTCGTCGGGAAGCAGCGATTACATCCGCGGTTCGCTTCAACTCCTCGGGAGTTACGCGGGCAGTAACGGGTACGTGTCGGGCGACATGCCTCCGCAGACACCGATCAACACGGGGCCTGCGCCGGCAACGACGCAGAACGCCTACTCGGCGAGCTATTCGATGTATTTCGTTCGCGACCTTGCGCTGTACTACCAATACACGGCGGACAGGTCCTTCGTGAAGCAGGAGCTGCCCATCGTCGAGAAGGAACTCGCCTGGAGTGCCACCCAGGTCGATTCGAACGGGCTGTTCGCGACGACCAGCGCCGACGGCGCCGACTGGGACTACTACGACGGCGACAAGACCGGCGAGGTGACCGCGTACAACGCGCTGTATTACCAGGCGCTGATCGACGGCCAACACCTCGAGACGGCGGCGGGGAACCCCGAGCTGGCAGCTCACTACGCCGCGCAGGCCTCAACGCTGAAGGCGAAGATCAACGCGACGCTGTTCAACACGACGACCGGCGTCTATGAACTCAGCAACACCGACCCCGGTGTCGTTGCGCAGGACGCAAACGCCTACGCCATCGAGTACGGCGTTGCTCCGGCCAACAAGGTCGTGGGCATCCTGGCCGCTCTCAAGTCCACCCTCTGGACAACGAACGGTTCGATTCCGTACTCGACGAGTGCGTTCTCGAACATCATGAGCCCCTACGTGACCGGCGCGGAGCTGAACGCACGGTTCGGCTCGGGTGACACCGCCAACGCGGTGACACTGCTCGAGAACGAGTGGGGACCGATGATCGAGCCGGGTGACCTCTACACGGGCACCTTCTGGGAGAACGAGAGCACTTCGGGTACCCAGGGTGGCGGCAACACGAGCATGGCCCACGGCTGGTCGACGTCGCCGACATCGGTGCTGTCGGAGTACGTCCTGGGGATCCAGCCCGTCGCCGCCGGGTACAAGACCTGGAGCGTTAGGCCGCAGCCCGGCACCCTGTCCTGGACAGAGGGCCAAGCACCCACGCCGCACGGAGCTCTCGCCGTGAAATGGAGCCACAACACCAAGGCGCGGACGTTCGCGATGAACGTCCAGGCTCCGAAGGGAACGTCGGGCACGATCTCCGTGCCGACCTTCGGATCCCGGGTCGATGTGGTCGTCAACGGTCACACGGTGTGGAGCAACGGACGCGCGGTGGGCGGCAAGAACCACCTCGCGGCCACGTCGGACGGGGCGTACGTGAACGTCAAGGTCGGATCCGGGTCGTTCAGCATTTCGACTCGGGCTTCGCGCTAGGCGGCGTAGGCATTGAGGAGCGGCTGCTGTGGGCAGCTGCTCCTCTCGTGCTCGTGGGGTGTTCGTGCCAGGATGAGCGCCATGAAGCTGGCCGAAGCCCTCATCAACCGCGCGGACCTGCAGAAGCGCGTCGAGCAGCTGCGTTCGCGCATCACGGCGAATGCGCGGTATCAGGAGGGTGAGGATCCGGGTGAAGACGCGTCCGCGCTCCTCACCGAGGTCACCGGCGTGCTCGACGCCCTCGAACAGCTCGTGGTCGCGGTCAATCTCACCAACGCGTCGACGATCCTCGACGACGGCCGCACGATGACGGAGGCGCTCGCGCACCGGGACGTCCTGCGGACCCGCCACTCGATTCTGGTCGCCGCGGCCGATGCGTCGGCGGGCGTCGGCGATTTCGGCGGGTACCGCCAGCTTCGCAGCGAACTTCGGCAGATCTCCGCGCTTCCGACGGCCACGATTCGCGGTCAGGCAGACGATGTCGGGCGCCGACTGCGTGAGCTCGACGTGCTCATCCAGCAGGCGAACTGGGAGGCCGATCTGGCCGACTGAGACCGCCCCAGTGGGGCGTGCGACGGGTGAGTCGGTAGGCGACACCCGGGGCGAGCACGGAGCCGACGGGCGGCGGTCATTCCGCCCGACTCATGTCCACGCGAGGGGCAGCGTGATCGCGATCTGCGAGCACAATTCAGCCCAGCATCTGGCACAGGTGACCTCGCACGCATGACACGTCACAACCTCGTGCTGACCGGGAGCCGCCGAGGGCGGGTTCGGGGCCTCACCCGCGTCGGGCTCAGTCGCGCGCGTCCGTGGCGCATCGGGGCGCGTGCCCTCGCGCGACTCCACGAATTGCACGTTCTGCGGAAAGTGAGTGGCGTGTTGTGGAGTCCTACGCGCGCGGGGCGACGGAGAGGGCGAGCCGCGCGGCGCGCACGACAGTTGGGTCGGTCTCGAAGTAGGTGTCGGGCTCGGCGGCGGCCGCGCCGAGCGAGACCCAGCGCCCGCCTCGGCGAGCGGCCGGCCGCTTGGCGGAGAGGTGGACGGCGTCGACGCCCAGCTCGACGAGAGCGGGGATGTCGGCGGGGGAGACGCCACCGCCGGCCATGACCTCGACGCTGCCCGCGGCCTCGACCACGCGGGCGAGAGTCGTGGCGCCGTCGATGGCGCGCGATGCGGATCCTGAGGTCAGAACGCGATCGACGCCGAGCCCGGCGAGAGCCCTTACGAGGGCGACGGGGTCGACAGCCTGATCGATGGCGCGGTGGAACGTGACGGTGGCGCCGGCCCGGGTGGAGTGGGCCGCGGCGACGAGCCGCTCCACAACCGCGACGTCGAGCTCACCCGTAGCGGTGAGCGCCCCGATCACGACGCCGGCCGCTCCCGACGAGACCGCCGCCCGAGTCTCGCGCTCCATCAGCGCGACGTCGTCGGAGTCGAAGGCGAAGTCGCCGGGCCGCGGCCGGATGAGCACGTGCGCCGGCAGGCCGCCGAGAGCGACAGCCTCGATCAGCCCCTGCGACGGGGTCAGCCCGCCGAGTTCGAGGCCGACGCAGAGTTCGACCCGGTCGGCGCCGCCCTCCAACGCGGCGCGAGCGCCTGCGGGCGACGCGACAGCGATCTCGAGAGCCGTCGTGACAACCGTCACTCGTCCACCCCGGTCAACGGCTCGTTCGACGGCGGGATGATGCGAGCCGAGAGGTCGGGTGTCGGCATCGTGACGTCGAAGGGGAACATCGGGCGCCGGATCCTGTGGTGCCCCAGCCGCACCAGGTCCTGGTCGACCCCGCCGGGGGTGAGCGCCAGGATCCAGTCGGCCGACATGTCGAAGAGCTCCGGTTCGAGGTACCCGATCTTCACGATCACGACGGTTGCCGCGCGCGGGTCGAGGTCGAGGTCGGTGAAGTCATGCTCGTGGTGGTAGGGCTTGCGGAG
This sequence comes from Frondihabitans sp., assembly GCA_025464735.1. Next base: position 9,223 of record JAODMX010000437.1, read on the forward strand.
CTTGGTGATGATCGCGTGGACGCTGCCGACTCGGATGACGACCTCGATCTCGGCATCTTTGTCGCCGTGACGGATGCTGTGGACGACGCCGGTGAACGTGACCGGCCCCGCGTGGCGGTCGTCGACTTCGGCCCCGGCGGTCACGGTCACGGTGGCTCCGACGCCGGCCTGGACGGCAGCCGCGACGGCCGTTGGCCCCGGAACGGACGCGTAGATCACGGTCGGCCCGTCGGGCGCCTGAAACTCCGGCCGTGCGAGCAGCTCGGTGAGGCCCCAGCTGACGTCGCCCGCGCCTCCCGCCGTGGGGTTGTCGCCCGAGTCGCTGATGAAGAACGGTCGTGCGGTGGAGGTGAGGGCCTGGTCGAGCGCCCCGCCGAACGAGTCAGTCGGCGCGACGAAGGCGAAGTCGTCGCGGGCCTCCCAGAACCCGGTCGCCAATCTCGTCGCGCCCTCGGACACAACGGCGCGGTCGGAACCGGTCACGACAGCGACGGCCCGGTTGCGCGGTTCGTCGGCCCAGGCGTAGCCCACCCAGATGGCAGCGTCGAGAACGCCGGGGGTCGCCTCGACATCGGCCACCGCGGCGTAGACGCCGCGGGCCGGCTCGATCCGCGTCGAGGTCTTCTCGCCTGGCAGCAGGACGGGGATCGGCACCCAGGCCTTGATTGGTCGAGGTGCGCCCGAGTGGAGGTGCGAGACCAGGTTCCGCACGGCGCGCTCCTTCGTCTCGAGCGCGTCCTCGTGCGGGGCCATCCGATAGCAGGTGATCAGGTCGCTCTGGTGGGCGAGCTCGCGCGAGACATTGCCGTGGAGATCCATCGACGTCGAGACGATGACATCAGGCCCGACGACCTCGCGGATCCGCGCCAGGAGAACGCCCTCCGCATCGTCGATCCCCTCGACGCTCATCGCGCCATGGATGTCGTACCAGAGCCCGTCGAGCTTCGGGAGTGCGCGAAGGCGGTCGATGATCTCCTCCGACAGCGAAGCAAACGCCGACGCCGTCACCTGGCCGCCCGGGAGTGACTTACCGACGAGCGTCGGGTGCCACTCGGCAGCCTCGCGCAGGGCCGTGCCCTCCCGAAGGAACTCGTACCGGTCGAGCACCGCCTCGTCGCGCAGCGGGTGGAAGGCGGGCGCCAGAGTCCGAGCCGGCGAGAACGTGCTCGACTCGATGCCGAGCCCGGCGACGGCGATGAGGGGGCGGTGATCAGCGGGTGACATAGTGCCTCGGCATTCTGCTGGAGAGAGGGGTGTGGGCGGGCGTGAGGGAGTCGAGTGCGCTGGTGAACGCGCGCTGCAGGGCGAAGAGCCCTGCGCCGACCAGGCCGGCATCGGCGCCCGTGCGGGCTCGCTCGATCAGGAGGTGCTCGGTCGCGAGCGGGTGGCAGCCCTCGTAGAGCTGGCTGCGCACGGCCGCGACGAACGGCTCGAGCGTCGAGAGGACGCCGCCGAGATAGACGGCGTCGGGGTTGAAGAAGTTGACATTGACGCTCAGCACTTCGCCCAGCAGCCGACCGGCTCGGCGAACGGCGCGAGTGGCCTCGGGATCCGCATCGGCCGCGAGTCGAACCACGTCGGTGGTCGATTCGACGTCGAAGCCGCGCTCGCGAAGCTGCCGGACCAGCGCCGCCCCCGACGCGACGGTCTCGAGGCAGCCTGTGTTGCCGCAGGAGCAGGGCATGTCGCCCGCCGCGGGCAGCCGGACGTGGGTGATATCGCCGGCTGCGCCGGTGGCACCGCGATAGATCCGACCGTCAGCGATGATGCCGGCGCCGATTGCCGTTCCCGCCTTGACGGTGATCGACTGGTTGGCGCCTGGAGGCCGCACCGAGTGCTCGCCGAGGGCCATCAGGTTGGCGTCGTTGTCGACGGCAGCGGTCACGCCGAAGCGTTCCTCGAGCCACTCCCGCACTCGGAATCCTGTCCAGCCCGGCATGCGCGACGGGAGCGACACGGATCCGGCGTCGAGGTCGACAGGGCCGGGCAGCGAGACGCCGACACCGCGGAGGGTGCCGAAAGGGCTGCGTGCTGCCAGCTCGTCGAGCGTGTCAGCGAGCCGGGAGAGGCCGGCCTCGGGGCCGTCGGCCATCGTGAAGGGCACCGTGGAGACGTCGGTGAGCTCGCCCCCCGAGTGGACGACGCCGATTCGGGCGTGCGATCCGCCGAGGTCGGCAGCGAGCGCGAAACCGTCGGCCCCACCCAGCCGCAGCACCTTCCGGGGGCGACCGCCGGTGGAGGCGTGGGTGCCCTCCTCAGCGAGGAGCCCCTGCACCAGGAGTTGCTGCACCGTCATCGACACGGTCGACGCGGCCGCGCCGAGTCGCTCCGAAAGCTCGGCGCGCGAGGTCGCCTGGCCAGACGCGATGAGTTCGAGGACGCGCGCTGCGAGCGAGGAGGCGCTGCTTGTCGTCGGCGTGGAACTTATTTCAATCATGGATTAACTTACTTCCAGAGATCGGTCGATTCCCTCAGAATAGGCGGGAAAGTGGGCCAATTACTTTTGTCAGATCAGCAGAAACTTAGTTTTTACGCGCAGTAATTTCATTTTCCCGTCAGAACCCGTTTACTAGGCAGGCACCGCCACCGCACCGCCCATGTTCTGACCAAGGAGAACCATGTTCCATGCTCGCCTGGCGTCTTCTCGCCACCGCTGGGCCATTGCCGCCACCGCAGCCGTCGCTGCCGTGGTCGTGCTGGCCGGCTGTTCGTCGTCCGGAGGGACCTCGTCGTCGGCCTCCTCGAAAGACAGCATCAACTACGCCCTTCCCGCGAACTTCACGCCCAACTGGATCCTGCCCATCGGCGCCGCAGGCAAGCTCAACACCAACAACGGCTCGATCTCGTCCACGCTGTGGGAACCTCTCATCGCCTACAACGGATCCGAGGGCTCGATCTCCTGGGACAAGGCCGGGAGCCTCGCCACGGCCGCCGACTTCGCCGCCGACGGCAAGAGCGTGACGATCACCCTGGGTGACCGCAAGTGGAGCGACGGCAAGGCCGTCACATCACGCGACGTCGAATTCTGGTTCAACCTGATCAAGGCGAACAAAGCCGAGTGGGGCAACTACAACAAGGGCCAGGCGCCCGACGACTGGACGTCGTTCAAGACGGTCGACGCGACCCACTTCACGATCACGTTCGACAAGGCCTACAACAACGACTGGATGCTCGCGAACCAGCTCAGCCTGATCACGCCGCTGCCCCAGCACGAGTGGGACAAGACCAGCGCCTCGGGCGCGGTCGGCAATGACGACGAGACGCCCGCCGGCGCGGTCAAGGTGTGGAACTACCTCAACGACCAGGCAAAAGACATCGCGACCTACGCCACAAACCCCCTCTGGAAGACCATCTCCGGCCCCTACGCGCTGTCGTCGTTCTCGACCTCGGGCAAGGTCGTGCTCGCGGCCAACAAGAAGTACGACGGCGGTGAGAAGCCGTCCATCACGACGGTCAACCTGCTGCCGTACACGTCGACCGATGCCGAAGAGAACGCCGTCCGCTCGGGCGCCGTCGACTACGGCTACATCAACGCGACCGACCTCGACCAGAAGAGCTCGTTCACCAACCAGGGCTACGAGGTCAAGCCGTGGTCGGGCTGGGCCATCACCTACATGCCGTACAACTTCAACAACCCGACCATGGGCGCTGTCTTCAAGCAGCTCTACGCTCGCCAGGCGGTTCAGATGTCGATCGACCAGACGAGCCTCTCCAAGGTCGTCTTCAACGGCACCGCTGTTCCGGGGTACGGCCCGATCCCGCAGGCGCAGAAATCCGACTACCTGTCGGCGGTTCAGAAGGCCAACCCCTACCCCTACTCGACCTCGAAGGCCAAGGTGCTCCTGACGAGCCACGGCTGGACCGAGCAGAGCGGCACCATGGTCTGCACCGATCCCGGCACCTCGTCGAGTCAGTGTGGTGAAGGAGTCACGAAGGGCACGAAGTTCCAGATGCAGGTGCTCTCGCAGTCCGGCTCGACCGTCACCGACAACATGATGGCGGCGATCCAGTCCTCGCTCTCCGACACCGGCATCGACTTCACGATCAAGACCGCCCCGGTCAACTCGGTGCTTTCGCAGACCCCGCAGTGCACCGCGTCGCAGGCCATCTGCAAGTGGCAGCTGTCGTTCTTCGGAACCGCAGGATCCTGGTACTTCAACGCGTTCCCGACCGGAGACTCGCTCTTCCAGACCGGTGGCGGGGCAAACTTCGGCAACTACAGCAACACGGCGGTCGACTCGCTCATCTCGGCAAGCACGACGTCGACGGGCAACCAGGCCATCCAGAGCTACTCGGCCGAGGTCGCGAAAGACCTCCCGGTGATCTGGCTGCCGAGCCCTGACTACCAAGTGTCGGTGATCAAGAGCGGCCTGACCGGATTCCAGCAGGACTCCCTGGCCAACTTCCACCCGGCCCAGTGGTCCTGGAAGTAGTCCTCCGGGCACTACCAAGCACGTCGTAACACCCGATCGGAAGCAGTGAGATGACCACCACCTTCTACATCCTTCGACGCCTCCTACAGGCCGTCGTCGTGATCTTCATCGTGACGGTGGTGGTCTTCTGCCTCCTCCATGCCCTCCCCGGGGGTCCCGCTCGCGGGATCCTCGGGGCGCAGGCGACGCCCCAGCAGCTGGCGCAGTTCAACAAAGACCAGGGGCTCGACAAGCCACTGGTCGTGCAGTACTTCATCTACCTCGGTCAGCTGCTCCGCGGCGATCTCGGCACCTCCTACACCTACAACGAGTCGGTCTCGCAGCTGATCGTCGAACGCCTCCCGAAGACGCTGCTCCTGACAATCCTCCAGGCGGTCGTGGCCTTGATCATCGCGATCCCGCTCGGCATGTGGCAGGCCGCAAGGCGCAACCGGCCCGTCGACTACATCGTCACCACGGTGAGCTTCGTGCTGTACTCAGCCCCGGTGTTCTTCCTCGGTCTCGTGCTCATCGTCGTCTTCAGCCAGGTGATCAAGCTCTTCCCGTCGACGGCTCCGAACGGGGCGACCCTCGCGAGCGTGCTGGCCGATCCTCAGGCGCTCGTCCTGCCGATCGCGACCGGCGCCGCCGCCATGATCGCGGTGTTCAGCCGGTACATGCGGGCGTCCACGCTGGAGAACCTCTCCGAGGACTACGTCCGGACGGCTCGGGCGGGCGGCGCCAGCGGCACGCAGATCCTGACCCGCCACGTCTTCCGCAACTCGCTCACCAGCGTGGTCGCGATGCTCGGCTACTACGTGCCGGTGCTCTTCGGAGGCGCCCTGGTGATCGAGCAGCTCTTCAACTACCCCGGCATGGGCCTGCTCTTCTGGAACGCGGCCCAGTCGTCCGACTTCCCCGTCCTCCTGGGCTGCGTGCTCATCATCTCGGTCGCGACGGTGGTCGGCACCCTCATCGCCGACGTGCTCCAGTCGGTCATCGACCCCCGTGTGAAAGCAGGCCGCGCATGAGCGCCGTCATCCAGCCGGGACAATCCGGTCTCATCACCCCCGTGGCAGCCACGGGCACTCGTCTTGCCATCCGACGATTCGTTCGCAACCGGCTCGCGATCGTCGGGCTCGCCGTCGTCGTGCTGTTCGTCCTCTTCTGCTTCGTCGGTCCGCTGATCTACCCGACCGACCAGATCCACACGGCCTTGTCGCAGGCCAACCAGGCGCCTTCGGCTAAGCACCTTCTCGGCACCGACGCCGTCGGGCACGACGAGTTCGGTCGGCTGATGTTCGGCGGCAAGGTGTCACTCGTCGTCGGCCTGGCAGCGGGGCTCCTCGCGACCGTGATCGGCACGCTCTGGGGCGCCGTCGCCGGCTACGCGGGCGGATGGGTCGACGCCGTGATGATGCGCATCGTCGACGCGGGCATCGCGATCCCGGCCCTCTTCATCCTGCTCGTCATCTCCGCGATCTCGACGCCGTCCGTGTCGGGCCTGATCCTCATCCTCGGTCTCGTGTCGTGGCTGGTGCCCTCGCGTCTGATCCGCGCCGAGACCCTCTCCTTGAAGAACCGCGACTACGTGCTGACGCTTCGCGCTATCGGAGGCAGCCACTCGCGGGCGATCACCCGCCACGTGCTCCCGAACAGCATTTCGACGATCGTCGTCGCCGCCACGTTCCAGGTGGCCGACGCGATCCTGCTCGTCGCCTACGTGAGCTACCTCGGCCTCGGCGTCCAACCGCCGTCGACCGACTGGGGTGGCATGCTCAGCGCCGGCCTCACCGCCGCCTACTCGGGGCGGTGGTGGCTGATCGTGCCACCCGGCCTCGCCGTGATCCTGGTCGTCTGCGCGTTCAACGCGATCGGCGACGGCCTCCGTGACGTGTTCGACGTGAGGGGACGCTGACATGACCGAACCGACCACCGCCGCTCCCGCGGCCACCTCCAAGGTCCTCGACATCGACGGCCTCGTAGTCAGCTTCGCCACCGAGACCGGCACTGTCGACGCCGTGCGCGATATCAGCCTCTCCGTCGCACCGGGCGAGACGCTCGCGCTCGTCGGCGAGTCCGGTTCGGGCAAGAGCACGGTCGCCCTCGCTGCCATGGGGCTGCTCTCCGGCAACGCGACCGCGGCCGGGCGAGTGTCCGTCTCGGGCACCGACATCGTGAAGGCCTCTGAGAAGAGCCTGCAGGGTCTTCGCGGCGAGGCCGTGTCGATGGTCTTCCAGGAACCCGCCACCGCGCTCGATCCGCTCACGCGAATCGGGGCCCAGATCGCCGAGGTCATCCGCAACCACCGACCTGTTTCGGCGAGTGCCGCCGCTCTCGAAGCGGTCGAGCTCCTCGGTCGGGTGGGAATTCCGGATCCTGCATCTCGCGCTCGTGCCTTCCCTTTCCAGCTCTCGGGTGGCCAGCGGCAGCGCGTGGTGATCGCCATGGCGATCGCGAACGAGCCCCGTCTCCTGATCGCCGACGAACCGACGACCGCGCTCGACGTGACGGTGCAGGCCGAGATCCTCGAGCTGCTCCGCCGTCTCGCGGTCGACACCGGGACGGGTGTGCTGCTGGTCACCCACAACATGGGTGTCGTCGCCGACTTCGCCGATCGTGTCGCCGTGATGTACCACGGCGAGATCGTCGAGACGGGGCCGGTCGAAGAGGTCCTGCTCTCGCCGACGCACGACTACACGAAGCAGCTTCTTGCCGCGGTGCCGCGGCTCGTGACGACGGTTTCGTCGGCCTCGGCCTCTGCCTCTGCCGTCCCTCCGGCGGCCCTCGGCGAGCCGGTCATCTCGCTCAGCGACGTGTCGGTGCGCTTCGGGCGTGGCGCCCGCGCGGTCCTTGCCCTCGATGACATCTCGTTCGATGTCCACGCCGGAGAGACCGTCGGCCTCGTCGGTGAATCAGGTTCGGGCAAATCGACCGCCGCCCGAGTCGCCCTCGGCCTGATCAAGCCAACGTCGGGCACCGTCTCGGTCTTCGGCGAAGATCTCAGGAAGACCCGCGGCTCGGCCCGTCGTCTGCTCCAGGCCGGAATCGGTGTCGTCCTTCAGGATCCGGTGGCTTCGCTCGATGCCCGGATGAGTGTGGGCGAGATCATCGCCGAGCCGCTCCGGGTGCACCGTCGGGGCCTGTCGCGGAGAGACCGTGACGCCCTCGTGGCAGCCACCCTCGAGTCGGTCGCGCTGCCCGCGGCGCTCGCCGGTCGCGCGCCGAGGGAGCTGTCCGGCGGCCAGCGGCAGCGGGTCAGCCTCGCCAGAGCGTTGGTACTCAAGCCGCGGCTCCTGGTTGCCGACGAACCCACCAGCGCGCTCGACGTCAGCGTGCAGAAGGCCGTGCTCGAGGTGATCGGCGAGCTCCAGGCCGAACTCGGGTTCGCCTGCCTGTTCGTGTCGCATGATCTCGCCGTTGTCCAAGACTTCTGTTCACGTGTGGTCGTGATGCGCGCCGGGCTGATCGAAGAGACCGGGTCGACGGGCGAGACGCTGGTGCACCCCACGACCGACTACACAAGGCGGCTGCTCGCGGCGGTGCCCGTACCTGATCCCGTGGTGCAGCGGCAACGTCGAGCGGATCGGCTCGCGGCGTTGGCTGCCGTGCCGGCTGTTTCTTCTCCTTTCTCTGTGGCGCTGCCCTCGCCCGAGGCGGCCGGGGAGTGACCGGCCCGTTCGGCCCGGACGTCGTCGAAACGCGCTCCGGGTCGTCCGGCCTGCTCGCCGGCGTCGACATCGGTGGCACCACGACACAGGTCGTCCTCTGCGACACCGAGCTTCACGTGCTCGCTCGGGCAGAGGAGCCCACTCCCGCGCTCGTCTCCGGAGACGCCATGGCGGCAACCGCGGCCGGTCTCGTCGAGCGGCTCGCCGACGGGCGTTCCCTTCTCGGTGTCGGTGTCGGGGCCGCGGGTGTCGTCGATGCGGTCGAGGGCCGGATCCTGGTGGCCAGCGACTCCTTCGCCGGCTGGTCCGGCTTCCCGCTCACCTTCGTGCTGGGCTCGCGTCTAGGCGCCCCGACCTACCTCGACAACGACGTGAATGCCTTCTTGCGCGGTGAGGTCAGCACAGGGGCGATCGCCGGCGCGCACGAGGCCCTCGGCATCACCCTCGGGACCGGAGTCGGCGGGGCGCTCTGGATCGACGGCCGCCTCTGGGACGGCCCCCGCGGCGCAGCCGGCGAGATCGGGCACATCCCGGGATTCGGCGACGCGCTCTGCACCTGCGGCGGACGCGGGCACCTCGAAACGCTCGCTTCCGGTCGCTCCATCGCCTCGCGCTACGGTGCGGCGTCCGGTGGTCGCCTGGTCACGGCTCGCGAGGTCGCGTCGTTGGCGATCGCCGGCGACGAAGTGGCGTTGGCCGTCGTCACGGACGCCGCCGACGCCGTCACGCAGGGCATCCTCGTGACCGTGGGGCTGCTCGACGTCACCACCGTGGTGGTCGGTGGCGGAGTGAGTCGCGCCTGGCCCCTCCTCGGGCCTCTCCTGCGGGCTGCGCTCGACCGACAGCCGCCGGTGTCCGGGGCCACGGTTCGCCTGGAGGCCAGCGGTCTCGGATCCGACGCCGTGGCTCTCGGGGCGGCGGCGCGGGCGCGGGCGGAGGTGCTCGCGGTCTGAGCGGGCAGCGGCACACCGTCTTTCGGCCGGTGTGCCAGTGCCGCGGCGGTGGCACCCTGGCCGAAATCGCGTGTCTCGGGGGAGCGCCGCGGGGCTGGGTACGCTGGCGAGTGCGACCCCGGCAGAGAAAGGCGGCAGCGTGCGGATCCTGCACACCAGCGACTGGCACCTCGGGCGCACCCTGCACGGAGTCGATCTGCTCGACCACCAACGTGCCTTCCTCGACCACCTCGTCGCTCTGGTCGCCGAGCGTGATGTCGACGTCGTGGTCGTTGCGGGCGATGTCTATGACCGCGCCATCCCTGCGGTTCCGACGGTCGCTCTGCTGGCGGAGGCCCTCGAACGGTTGAGCGCCTCGGCGACGGTGATCGTCACTCCGGGCAACCACGACTCCGCCGTGCGGCTCGGGTTCGGCTCCCGGCTCATGAGGCCCGGGTTGCGCATCCTCGCCGACGTGTCGCGGCTCGCGGAGCCCGTCGTCGTCGAGGATGCCGACGGTCCGGTGGCGTTCTACGGGCTGCCGTATCTCGACCCCGATACGGTGCGGGGCGTGCTCGCTCCCACTTCGCCGGACGCCGAGTCGCGGTCCGTTCTCCCGAGGTCGCACGAAGCGGTCGTCAGCGCAGCCCTCGACCGAGTGCGGGCCGACCTTGCCGGTCGAGCGGGGCACCGTTCCGTCGTCCTCGCGCACGCCTTCGTCGTCGGCGGCGCGCCGAGCGAGAGTGAGCGTGACATTCGCGTCGGTGGGGTCGACGCTGTGCCCTCCGAGGTCTTCCACGGCGTCGACTACGTCGCTCTCGGCCACCTGCACGGAGCGCAGTCCGTGGGCAGCGGCGATCCCGTCATCCGCTACTCGGGCTCACCCCTCGCGTTCTCCTTCGGCGAGATGACCCAGGTAAAATCGACCGCTCTCGTCGATCTCGACGCGTCGGGGGCGGTGACGATCGAGCTGGTGCCCGCCCCGGTCCCGCGCCGGCTGTCGGAGCTGACCGGCGACCTCGGTGACCTCCTGAGCGGTCGGTACGACGACTTTG
>JAODMX010000449.1 GCA_025464735.1 Frondihabitans sp.
TGCGTGCATCTCGCCGCCCGTGGTGGCGTGAATCCGACAGATTGGATTACACGGGTCGACGAGATGACAGGAGGGTGAGCCATTTCCACGAGTGACGAGGTGCCTGCACCCTTGAGTGTCTCCCCGAGCCCGACCACCGAACGAGCAGCGAGCAGCTCTCGCCACATCCTCATCGTCTCCCATACCGGGCGACGAGACTCCATCGACGCAGCGATCGAAGTGTGCACCCTCCTCGCCGCGGCCAACGTCGTTCCGGTGTTCCCACCCGGCGAGTACGACGACATCCGAGCGGCCGAGCCGACGTTCGGGGGAGTCGCCATCCTGGGCAGTGGTGTCGGCGTCGGTGACGTCGAGGCTGTCATCGTGCTCGGTGGCGACGGAACGATTCTGCGAGCCGCCGAACTCGTCCGAGCCACGCCGGCGCCGATCATCGGCGTCAATCTCGGGCACGTCGGCTTCCTTGCCGAGAGCGAGCGCGACGACCTCCACGAGACTGTCGCGCGAGTACTCGCCTTCGATTACGAGGTCGAGGAACGCTTCGCTCTGGAGATCGCGGTGCTGGTCGACGGCAATCGGGTCTACGAGACGTGGGCGCTCAATGAGGCCACGGTTGAGAAGGCCTCTCGCGAGCGGATGCTCGAGGTCGTCATCGAGGTCGACGGGCGTCCCCTGTCCTCCTTCGGCTGTGACGGTGTCGTCATGTCGACGCCGACCGGCTCGACGGCCTACAACTTCTCCGCGGGTGGCCCGATCGTCTGGCCCGAGGTCGAGGCGATGATCTTGGTGCCGCTGAGCGCTCATGCGCTTTTCGCCCGACCCCTCGTCGTTGGCCCCAAATCGACCTTCGCTGTCGAGGTGCTCAGCCGCACCGACGGATCCGGGGTTCTCTGGTGCGACGGTCGACGTTCGCACACGCTCGAACCGGGTGCCCGCGTCGTCGCCCAGCGTTCCGACCAGCCGGTCAGGCTCGCGCGCCTTCGCCAGGCGCCGTTCACCGACCGTCTGGTCGCCAAGTTCCATCTTCCGGTGACGGGGTGGCGTGGTCCTCAGGGGCCGCGTCCAGCCGCCTGATCGCGGGGTCAGCATGATCGAAGAGATCACCATTCGCGACCTGGGTGTCATCGGGCAGGCGTCCCTCCCACTCGGGCCCGGTTTCACCGCGGTCACGGGCGAGACGGGTGCGGGCAAGACCATGGTTGTCTCGGCCCTCGGCCTGCTCCTCGGCCAGCGGGCCGACGGCGGTGCCGTGCGGGCGGGCAGCGCGCAAGCGGTGGTCGACGGGCGCTGGAGCGTGCCCGACGACGGCCCCGTCGCCGAACGAGTCCGCGACGCCGGCGGAGACGTCGACGACGGCGAACTCTTCCTCACTCGCATCGTCTCGAGCGAGGGCCGGAGCCGCGCGGTCGTCGGTGGTCGATCGGGCCCTGTCGGCGTGCTCAGTGACCTCTCCGACCACCTCGTCGTGGTGCACGGGCAATCCGAGCAGATCAGGCTCAAGTCGTCGTCGGCGCAACGTGCCGCCGTCGACGCCCACGGCGGTGCGCCGCTCGCTGAGGCACTCGCCGACTACCGTGCCGCCTTCGACGCGTGGCAGCGAGCCCAGCGCGAGCTCGACGAGATCACGGGCGACCGCGACGCCCGCCTGACCGAAGCGGAGAGCCTCCGCGCGGCCATCGACGAGATCGAGGCGGTGGCGCCGCAACCCGGGGAGGACGCCGAGCTTGACGCGACTGCGGAGCGTCTCAGCAACGCCGAAGACCTCCGCCTGGCCGCGGGTCTCGCCCACGAGGTGCTTTCCACAGACGCCGTAGACGGAACCCGCGACGTCCTCTCGCTCGTCGACGAAGCACGGCGCCAGATCGAGCGCGTCTCGCAGCACGATCCTGAGTTGGCCTCGATCGCCGATCTCCTCGCCGAGGTGAGTGTGCAGGTTTCCGAGACCTCGGCCCGTCTCTCCAGCTATCTGGGTTCGCTCGACGCCGACGTCTCTCGCGAGCTCGAAGCCGTGCAGACCAGGCGCGCCGAGCTCGGCGCTCTCGTCCGCAAGCACGGGCCGACACTCGACGACGCCATCCGGTTGCTCGACGAAGGGTCCCGACGCCTCGTCGAGCTCGATGGCGACGACGACCGAGTGGCTGAGCTCCAGGTCGACGTGGAGCGTGATCACGACGAGGCCGTGCGGAAGGCGGGCTTCCTCAGCGAGTTGCGTCGCGGATCCGGAGTCGATCTCTCTGCGCGGGTCAGCGAAGAACTCGAGGCGCTTGCGATGTCGGGTGCCGAGCTGGTCGTCGAGGTCACGCCGCGCGACGAACTCGGCACCTCGGGGGCCGATCGTGTCGAGCTTCTCCTGCGGCCGCACTCCGGCAGCGAGCCTCGTGCGCTCGGCAAGGGCGCCTCGGGAGGGGAGCTCTCGCGCGTCATGCTCGCCCTCGAGGTCGTGATGGCAGCGTCCAGCGACGTTCCGACGTTCGTGTTCGACGAGGTCGACGCCGGCGTCGGCGGGTCGGCAGCCATCGAGATCGGGCGTCGGCTGGCGCTTCTGGCTGAACGAGCGCAGGTCATCGTCGTCACGCACCTGGCTCAGGTGGCCGCTTTCGCCACGAATCACCTTCGGGTCGTCAAAGACGCCTCCGGGGCCGTGACGGCGTCGAGCATCCAGCAGCTCACGGGCGAGGAGCGGGTGGCCGAGATGGCACGCCTCCTCTCGGGCCTGCCCGACAGCGAGAGCGGGCTCGAGCACGCCCGAGAGTTGCTCGACCTCGCTGCGTCGCGCTCGCGCACTCCGCGGTAAGGCTTCGCCAATGTTGGCTGGGTTTCGCGCAATTGCGCGGCGCGACTGCCACATTGGCGAAACCACGCGGGGCGGCGCGGCGCCGGGGCGGCGGGGCGCGGCGGCGGCGCGGCG
>JAODMX010000460.1 GCA_025464735.1 Frondihabitans sp.
TTCTTGGTCTCCGTGCGGGTGCCGAGTTTCTCCTGCCCGCGGGGCCTGAGCGAGATGTTGGCGTCGCACCGCAGGTTGCCTCGCTCCATGCGGGCTTCGCTGATGCCGAGACCGCGAACGATGTCGCGAATGGTCGACACGTAGGCTGCGCCCAACTCGGGAGCGAGGTGCTCGGCTCCGATGATCGGATGCGTGACGATCTCGACGAGCGGGACACCGGCACGGTTGTAGTCGACGAGGCTGTACTCGGCTCCCTGGATGCGCCCTGTGGCGCCACCGACGTGCGTGAGCTTGCCGGCATCTTCTTCCATGTGCGCCCGTTCGATCGGAACCTGAAACAGCGTGCCGTCGGCCATCTCGACCTCGACCTGCCCCTCGTAGGCGATCGGCTGGTCGGATTGACTGATCTGGTAGTTCTTCGCCAGGTCGGGATAGAAGTAGTTCTTGCGGGCGAACCTCGACGACTCGGCGATGGAACAGCCCAGTGCCAGACCGAGGCTGATGGCGTAGCGAACCGCCTGACCATTGACGACCGGAAGCGAGCCCGGCAGGCCGAGGTCGACCGGAGTGATGTTGGTGTTGGGCTCGCCACCGAAGAAGTTCGGGGCGTCGGAGAACATCTTCGTCTTCGTCGAGAGCTCGACATGGACCTCGAAGCCGAGCACGGGCTCGTAGAGCTCGAGGGCCTTGTCGTAGTCCATCAGTTCGGGACGGGCGGCCATCAGACGACTCCCTCTGTTGCGGCGGACTGTTCGGAGAAGGCGAGTTCAGGGGCCTGAGAAATGAGCGTATGGCCCCAGGTCTGCTCGAGGAGTTGCTCGAGGGCTGCACCGTAGGTGTAGAGGCGGGCATCTTCTCGTGCCGGAGCCATGAGCTGGATGCCGGTGGGGAGACCGTCTTCAGGCGCCAGGCCCATCGGGAGGGAGAGCCCGGGAATCCCGGCGAGGTTCGCTGGGATCGTCGTGAGGTCGTTGAGATACATCGCCATCGGGTCGTCGATCTTCTCGCCAAGACGGAAAGCCGTTGTGGGTGCCGACGGCGAGAGCAGCACGTCGACCTCACCGAAAAGCCGGGCGAAGTCACGTTGCACGAGCGTGCGGACCTTCTGCGCGGAACCGTAGTAGGCGTCGTAGTAGCCGGCGCTCAGCGCGTAGGTGCCGAGAATGATGCGTCGCTTCACCTCGGGGCCGAATCCGGCCTCTCGGGTGGCCGCCATGACGTCCTCGACTGTTCCTCCGCCCTCCGGGTTGACGCGGAGGCCGAACCGAACCGAGTCGAATTTCGCGAGGTTGGACGACGCCTCGGCCGGGAGGATGAGGTAGTACGCGCTGATCGCGTATTCGAAGCTGGGTGCGGAAACCTCGACGATCTCGGCACCCGCGCCGCTGAGAAGGGCGACGGCCTCGGAGAAGCGTGTCGTCACGCCCGCCTGGAAGCCAGCACCATTCAGTTCTTTGACGACACCGATCTTGACCCCCTGGAGGGCACCGGGCGCGAGTCCGGCCTGAGCGGCGCCGGCGAAGGACGGCCAGGAGTCGGGGAGCGACGTGGAGTCGCGCCGATCGTGCCCCTTGATGACGTCGTGGAGCAGCGCCGCATCGAGGACGGTTCGGCTGACCGGCCCGACCTGGTCGAGAGACGAAGCCAGAGCGATGGCACCGTACCGGCTCACGGAACCGTAGGTGGGCTTCAACCCGACGGTGCCGGTGACGGCTCCGGGCTGACGGATGGAACCGCCCGTGTCACTGCCGAGCGCAAAAGGTGCCTCGAAGGCGGCGACGGCCGCGGCCGAACCTCCGCCTGAGCCGCCAGGAATGCGCTCGAGATCCCACGGATTGCGCGTAGGCCCGTAGGCCGAGTACTCGGTGGAGGAGCCCATTGCGAACTCGTCCATGTTGGTCTTGCCCAGCGGCACGAGGTCGGCGGCACGGAGTTTCGCGACGACCGTGGCGTCGTACGGTGGCACCCACCCCTCGAGGATCTTCGATCCGGCGGTCGACGGCATGTCGATCGTGCACAGGACGTCTTTGATGGCGATCGGCACGCCCGCGAGGGGGCCGAGGTCTTCGCCGGCAGCGCGGCGATCGTCGATCGAGCGGGCGGTTGCAAGGGCGTTCTCACTGACGTGCAGGAAGGCGTGGACGTCGGCGTCGACCGCTGCGATGCGGTTGAGGTGCGCCTCGGTCACCTCGACGGCCGAGAGGTCCTTCGAGGCCAGGCTCGCGGCGAGCCGCGAGGCGGTCCAGCGCGTGATGTCGAGGCTCACTGTTCTTCTCCCAGGATGGCGCTGACCCGGAACCGGGTGCCGTCGTGATCGGGCGCACCCGCCAAGGCCTGCTGCTGCGTGAGTGTCTCACCGACGACATCGTCTCGGAACACGTTCGAGAGCGGGATCGGGTGGCTCGTAGCGGGGACATCGGCTCCTGCCACCTCGGACACCTTGGCGATGCTGTCGACGATGTGACCGAGTTCGCCGGTCAGCTTGTCGATCTCGTCGGCGGTGAGGGCGATCCGGGCGAGACCTGCGAGGTGCTCGACCTGCTCGCGCGTGATTTCAGACATGCGGCTCCGTCATGGGTTCTGTCGGGGGTACCCGGAGAGTCTATTCGGGTGTCACCTGGGGCCGCGCCGATTGTCCACAGCCCGCCTAGTCGCGGTAGACGTCCTGGGGCCGCACGTACGCGAGCGTCGGTGAGTTGACGAGCTGCGGAATTGTCGGATCCGGAACGCGCCCGCCCGTCAGATCGCCCCGACCGATCCCGATCAGTGCCAGGTTGCGCATGGACTGGCTCCCCGGCACGAAATAGCTGTTGTGCGTGAGTGTTCCGGTGAGCGCTTGCTCGGTGAAAGGATCCGTGCCCGCCCCGACGTTGAGCAATGTGGCACCGAAGGCGGTGGCTCCCGGGTCGGCGCCGAAGACAGCGCTCCCGGCGACGGGGTCGAGCGGCGCCGCCGCCGCGTACACGTTGCCCGAAGTCACCGCGAGCTTGGCTGCCGTCGGCACGACGCTGCCGGGCGACCCGAGGACGACGAGGTCGTCGACGTGGATCTTGTGCGACGAGAGCGCGATCGTTGCGGCCGTCGACCCGTAGGAGTGGGCGATGACGGTGACGCGGGGTGCGTTCTCCTGGCGCACGGCGTCGACGCCCAGGACGGTGTCTTCCAGGTGGACCGCACCGGACTGCGCGAGCCCGATACTCAAGACGTTCAAGAGGTCGGGAGTGCGGTAACCCATCCAGGCCACAACGGCCGATGAGGTGGGCGCAGACGTGGCGGTGGCGAGATTGTTCGACCAGAAGGTCTGTGCGGACTGGAGAGCGGCGGCCCGATCGGTCCAGAAGGTGATCTGGTTGGAGACGGTGTAGAGCATCCCCGGAACCATGAGACTGACGTTCTCGGCAGTATCGAGGTCACCGACCGAGATGGCCGCCGTACCGGGGAACACGGTGTCGAGCGACACCAGCTGACGCACGGAGCCGTTCTGCTCGCGCCCGCGGTCGAGCGCAAGATCGACCTGCTGAAGCATCGTCAGACGACGGTTGCCGCCGGTGAACAGCGCCAGCCCCGTCTGCGGCCGCGCGCTCTGCTTCTCGAGTACCGCCAAAGTGCGGTGGAGCGTCAGACGGTTGGCGACGTCACGGTCGGCGTAGGGGACGCCCTCGAGGTTCCCCACGACACCCGGCATGGCAGTGGTCAGCGTGGCACGGCGGTCGGTCGGCAACGTCGCCCACCACACCGCCGTCGCGGTGGCGGAGCCGTCCTCGCCGAGATGGGTGGCGAAGGCGACGTCCGCGCCCGAGTTGACATCGAGCGACCGGCCGAAGGTCGCCAGCTGGCTGGACGAAGCGGTGGCGAGCTCGAGCAGGCACGACGACGAGTCGAGCTGTGAGTCGCTGGTGCGGAGGGTCGCCTTGTCGTGGCTGGCTCCGCACGATGCCAGGGACGACGACTCGTGCGGGATTCCCTGCTCCGGTGCAGTCAGCACAGGAACGCCAACAGCGGCCGCGGAGCGTGCGATCGGCGTCACGTCGAGAGACACCTCGGGGATAGCCTCGGCTGCCCCGACCTCCGCGGAGGAGAGATCGACGGAGGAGATCGAAGCAGTCGTCGCGTCGTGCACGGAGTGCGTGGGCGCGCTTACCATCCCGGTCACGCCGAGGACGTGTACCGAGGAATATAGGATGGCTGCGGCGAAAAACAGCACGTCGGGTTGTTCCCCTCGTAGCACATCCGGGTCTCGTACCCCTACAGACAAGATCGATGTACTAGCACACAGTGTAGGTACGCATTTGTGCTGTTGACTAGACCGACGCCTCTTCCGCCTGGCTTGTGACCCCCGTTTTGGGGGTATCTGCTCCCCCCGAACTGGGGTGGTCGAGGGCGGAGGGGCCCTGTGCCAACAAAATCGAAAATTGTGCCGCATCGATGATCCGCACCCCGAGTGCCTCGGCCTTGGTCAGTTTCGACCCGGCGCCCGGACCAGCCGCCACGAAGTCGGTCTTCTTGCTCACACTGTTGCCGGCCTTTCCGCCGGCGGCGAGGATCGCCTCCTGCGCGCCCTCCCTGCTGAAGCCCTCGAGCGAGCCTGTCGCCACGACCGTCAGACCAGCGAGGACCCCCCCGGCAGCGACAGCAGCGCCCGGACCAGGATGCCCGGGCGTCGTGAACTGGACCCCGGCGAGAGTCCAGCGGTCGATGATGTCGCGGTGCCACTCAACCTCGAACCAGTCGATCAGGGCATCGGCGATAATGCCGCCCACGCCGTCGACGGCGGCCAGCTCTTCGCGGGATGCCGCTCGGATGGCGTCAAGCGACCCGAAGTAGTCGGCGAGGGCGCGAGCCGCCACCGGGCCCACGTGGCGGATGCTGAGACCGACCAAGATTCGCCACAGCGGACTGCTCTTCGCCTTGTCGAGGTTCGCGAGCATCTCGATCGCGGTCTTGGAAGGGACGGAGGTCTCGTCGCCCGCGAACTCCTCGGCCTGCGGGTCGAACAGCCCGTCGCGCTTGGCACGCCTGCGGCGGAACGGCGTCACGAGCTTGGGTTTGTCGTCGTCTTCGAGTTTGACCATGCCCGTCTCGGAGTCGCGTACGACGACCCTCACCGGGAAGATGTCACGCATGGTCAGGTCGAACAGCCCGGCCTCGGTACGGAGCGGCGGCTCCTTCGGCTCGACCGGCTGCGTCAATGCGGCCGCGGCGACCTCCCCCAAACCCTCGACGTCGAGGGAACCGCGTGAGGCGATGTGCTCAACACGGCCCCGGACCTGCGCCGGGCAGCTCTCGGAATTCGGGCACCGGAGGTCGATGTCGCCCTCCTTCGCCGGCGCCAGCTTTGTTCCGCACTCGGGGCAGTTCTCGGGCATGACGAACTCGCGCTCGGTGCCGTCGCGTAGCTCGACCACCGGCCCAAGAACCTCGGGGATCACGTCGCCCGCTTTGCGAAGCACGACGGTGTCACCGATGAGCACGCCTTTGGCCTTGACCACCTGCTGGTTGTGCAGGGTCGCCTGTCGTACCTCGGAGCCTGCGACCTCCACCTTCTCCATGACTGCGAACGGCGTCGCACGGCCCGTGCGACCAACGCTGACCACGATGTCGAGGAGCTTGGTGTTGACCTCCTCAGGGGGGTACTTGAAGGCCGTCGCCCAGCGAGGGGCGCGGCTGGTGGAGCCCAGCTCCTCGTGGAGGCCGAGATCGTCGACCTTGATGACGATGCCGTCGATCTGATGCTCGACCGAGGCGCGCTCCTCGCCGTACTTGGTGATGAAGGCGTCGACCTCTGTGATGGTGTCGAAGACACGGAAGTGGGTCGAAATCGGGAGTCCCCAGGATCCGAGGAGCTCATAGATCTCGGATTGCGAGCGAACGTCGGTCTCGCGCTCCAGCTCGCGCACCGGCCAGGCGCCGATGCCGTGAACGAGCATTCGGAGTCGCTTCAGACGCGCCACCATCAGCGCCTTCTTCTCGGGGCTCTTGCCCTCCTCCTTCTGGCGCAGGGAGCCGGCCGCTGCGTTCCGCGGGTTGGCGAAGACGCGCTCGCCCGCCTCACGCTGGGCGGCGTTCAGGGCATCGAATTCCTCGACCGGAAAGAAGATCTCGCCACGCACCTCGACGAGCGGAGGATGTCCGCTCCCCGAGAGACGCTCAGGGATCGTGCCCATCGTGAGCACGTTGCCCGTGACGTCTTCGCCCACGACGCCGTCACCCCGGGTCGCCGCCGTCACAAGAACGCCGTGTTCGTAGCGGAGATTGATCGCGAGCCCGTCGATCTTGAGTTCGGAGAGGAACCGCACCCTCTCGGCTCCTGCGTCTCTCTCGACTTTCGACGCCCACTCGGCGAGCTCGTCGAAGCTGAAGACGTTGTCGAGGCTCAGCATCCGCTCGGCGTGCTCGACGGGGGCGAACTGGGTCGTCTCGGCACGGCCGCCGACCGTCTGCGTCGGGCTGTCGGGCTTCTGCAGCTCGGGGTGCTCGCGCTCGACCGCTTCGAGGCGGTGCATCAGGGCGTCGTAGTCGGCGTCGGAGACCGTCGAGCCGTTGCCCTCGTAATACTGATCGCGCAGCTCGAGGAGGCGCGAGGTGAGCGCTTGTGCCTCGTCGCGAGCCGCCTCCAACGAACTGTCTATGCCAGAGGTGGCCATGTGAGACTCCTAGAGAGCAGGGACGGGAACGGGAACGGCGCTCAGGGTTCGATCGATCGTGCACTGACCGAGCACGCGAGTGCCGACGTACACCACCGCCGTCTGCCCTGGTGCGACGCCGTTCAAGGGCGTGTGAGGGGTGATTACGAGTTCAGTTCTACCCTCCACCACCGACACTCGGGCCACCGCGGGGACGGGGTCGGCATGAGCCCTGATCTGCACCTCGCATTCGAATGCTTCGGTTGGATCGACCGGCGCGAGCCCGGCCCAGGAGAACTTCTCCCCGGCGATCTCACTGATGTCGAGTGCTTCCTTCGGGCCTACGACGACAGTGTTGTCTTTGGGGCGCACCTCGAGCACGAAGCGCGGCTTGCCGTCGTCGGTGGGAAAGCCGATGTTCAGGCCCTTACGCTGCCCGACCGTGAAGGCGTGCGCACCCTCGTGGCTGCCGACCACCGAACCGGAACGATCGAGGATGTCACCCTGCGCAGCGCCGACGCGCTCTGCGAGCCAGCCGCGA
>JAODMX010000489.1 GCA_025464735.1 Frondihabitans sp.
ACGCCGCCGTGGCCCCGGACGTCCGTTGCGAGCGCCCGAAGCACGTCCATCGGGTCGAACTGGGCCTGCCCCGCCAGGCCGACGGCGCCGTAGGCGGGAAACGGGACGTCGAGGGACGACTCCCGTGTGACGTCGAGTCCGAGCGCGACCCCCGCGCGATACTCCTCGTCAACCCTTGCTATGCCATCCGGACTTGCCGCGTAGCTGAATGCATCCCTCTGCTGCACCGGAACTCCGTGCTCCTCGCAGTAACGCAGCAGCCACATCATCCCCTCGCGATTGCCTTCGACGTAGGCCCGCGCCGTGGCGAGCGTCGAGTGCCTGAGGATCTCGGAGAGCCGTGTGCCCTGCAGCAGGCTGAGCTTGGCAGTCGTGTTCCCCGAGGCAGCGGCACCGACGAAGCGTGCCTCGAGAATCGCGACACGCAGCCCTGCCCTCGCGAAGAGCAGGCCGCTCAGGAGCCCGGTGAGCCCTGCCCCGGCGACGACGACGTCGTAGCGGGCATCCGGAGCAAAGGAATCCGTGTCGATCGTGCGCGCCGTGTCGAGCCAGAGCGAAGTCATGTTCGCACCGTACTCCGGCCGGGCCCGAGGAGATAGGTGCTCAGCGCCGTCGGTTGCGGTCTTCCGGGTTCTTCACCTTCACGAGGATGCCGACCAGCACGAACACGAGAGCGCCGACGAACTGGAGGGCAACCCATACCTGCCCGTGGAAGGCCAGCGGCACCACGGGGTTCCAAAGCACCGCGATCGCGAGCAGGGCGACGATCCACCACCACTGCTTCGCCTGCCAGGAGAAGACGCACATGATGAGCGCGAGGATGCTCACGCCGAAGCGGATGAACAGGTAGCCGCCGGCATTGTCGAGCAGGGCGAGTCCGGCCAGGAGCACGATCGCACCGAGGATTCCCGGGGCGAGCGCCGTGCGCCGGAATTCGGGCGTTGGGTAAGAGGTCATGAGCCTATTCTTTCCTGCGTGTGGGGAAGAATGGGCCCATGTCGGATCCGATCGCCAACCTTCGGGCGCTCGTGCGCCTTCCGACCATCTCCCGGCTCGACGCGAACGAGACGGACTGGGCACCGTTCCGGGCCTTCATCGACCTGCTGCCCCGCCTGTATCCGGCGACTCATCGCGTGCTGAGCCGCGAAATCGTGAACGACTATTCGATGCTCTACCGCTGGCGCGGAAGGTCGGACGGACCCCCGACCGTGCTCATGGCCCACTACGATGTGGTGTCGGCCACCGACGACGGCTGGACTCATCCGCCTTTCGCGGCGGACTTGGTCGGCGTCGGCGAAGAGCAGCTCGTCTGGGGTCGCGGCACCCTCGACGACAAGGGTTCGCTCGTCTGCGTGCTCGAGGGCATCGAGGCCCAGGTGCTCGCCGGACACCGACCAGAGCACGATATCTATCTGAGCTTCGGCCATGACGAGGAAACCGAGGGCGGCGGTGCCAGGGCCATCGTGGACCTGCTCGAGTCCCGCGGCATCCGACCCGGCCTGGTCGTCGACGAGGGCGGCGCCGTCGTGGAGGACATCTTTCCGGGGGTCAGCGGGCCGATCGCGGTCGTCGGCGTGAGCGAGAAGGGAATCCTGAGCCTCACGCTGACCGTTGAGCAGGAGGGCGGCCACGCCTCGACGCCTCCGAGACTCTCGGCGACAACCCGCCTTGCCACCGCGATCGTGCGCCTCAACAAGCGACCGTTCCGTGCCGGGTTCACGCCGACGACGCTCGAGATGATCCGCACCCTCGGCGCGCACGCCCGGAGCCCGTTCAGGGCCGTGTTCACCAATCTCTGGCTCACCAGGCCGCTCCTGCTGGCGCTCTTCGCTCGGCTCAGCGACGAGACCAGCGCGATGATCCGCACGACTCAGGCAGTCACCATGCTTCAGGGAAGCCAGGCCGCCAACGCCCTCGCCGAACGCGCCGTGGCGACCGTCAACGTGCGGATCGCCATCGACTCGTCGGTATCCTCGGCCGTCGAGCATGTGCGTCACGCGATCAACGATGCGCGGGTGGCCATCGCGGTCATCCATCCGAACGAACCCTCTCCGACTTCGCCGACGAGCGGGCCCGCCTGGCAACTGGTGAGGGACTCGATCCAGGAGACATTTCCACGCGCGATCGTCACGCCGTACGTCATGATGGCGGCGAGCGATGGCCGCCACTTCACACGGATCAGCGACCACGTGTACCGGTTCAGCCCGTTCGAGATGTCGAAGGAGGAGCGTGGCACTCTGCACGCGCGCAACGAGCGGATGCACACCGCAACGCTGCTCAGGGGTGTCGCGTTCTACACGACCCTTGTCGGCAGGCTCTGAACCGTCGACAGGTTCCGAGCGGTCGGCGGGTCTGGGCGGCGCTATGAATTCGGTCGCGCGTATACGTCGAAGATGATCGCCTGGATAGGGCGGCTCATCGGCGGCTCATCGCGGAGGCGCTCCAGCGCGGGCTGCAGTTCGGAAAGCCAGGCCTCGTAACCCGC
This sequence comes from Frondihabitans sp., assembly GCA_025464735.1. The sequence goes on from JAODMX010000489.1 coordinate 2,486, forward strand.
GGCATTGAGGTGAAGCCGATCGTCCGAGTAATCCGGGTTTATCTCTCCGTCTTCGAGGGCCATCGCCGGCCAGAGATCGAGGAACTGGGCGTGCACGGTCGACGAGAACTGGCGCAGGTGGATGTTCGCCTCGCGGATGCGGTCGGCGAACTCCTTGCCGCGCGGCATGACCGATTGCACCAGCATCCGGGTTCCCGGTAGATCGCGGC
>JAODMX010000509.1 GCA_025464735.1 Frondihabitans sp.
TCTGCGACCTCCGCGAGAGCGTCCGATAGCGCGTCGTATCTCAGCCGGACGGGTTCACCGCGTCCATATCCGGCCTGGACGACGAGGCTTGCTACGCCAATCTTTCGCTCGCCAATGGCGGTTTCAACGTAGTGAACGGAGCCTAATTGAAGGTGTTCCGGGCTTGCGACGGTCCATGCGCGATAGGAACCTGCGAGGTTCGGAAATGCCCGCGTCAGCGCCCCCGCGACACCAAATCGGTTCCACCCGCGAACAGAATCAGAGACAACGTGGGCGACCAAAACGCTGTCAGTAGAGTCGCCCCAGGCCAGCACGTCACTTGTCACGTGTTGGAGGTTTGCGATTTCGCGGCGTTCTTCCAGCGGTTCGATCAGAGCAAGAACCCTTGGCCATTTCCGACCAGGATAGGCGGGGATCCCAACCGCCTGGATAAGGAAATCACCATTCGCAATCTGCACTGTTCCGCGGGCCGTTTGCCCGACTGCAGTGCACGCGAGCAGCGCGTCGATTTTGGACAGGCGATCACCATGCCCGAGGTCGGGGAGCGCGCCGATGGCCGAGCGCGACCTGGTTGCGTAATCGACTCGAACTACGTCGTTCGAGTTGTCGGTGGGGCGCGATGTCGCGACCATCATGAGTGGACGCGGCGTGGCGCTCACGACCCTTCGAAGAAGAGCCTCTGTGGATACGTCCCACCTGCGACGGACGTCCATCAGGAAGTCGATGTCCGGATCTACGGTGAGTATTCCCTCGATTGCCTGTCGAGGTAGTAGCAGGTCCGCTGCAACCACATCGCAGAGCAGCTCGAGTTCCCAGTCGTCGGTGTCGTTGGCTCCCGCAACGGACCCTGCGGCAGTTCTGTGACGGGGTTGATCCGCGACATCTCCGAACCGCGAATGAGCAATCTCATGGGCGATGCTGAAGCGCAGACGTCCTCGAGGTCGATTCGGGTTGTATTCAATGATGAGATCCGAGCCGTGGGCAGCGATCTGGGCGTCGATCAGATCATCTTTCGGCACTAGCCCGATGCCGATCCCCGCAGCGAGTGCGAAGACGTCGACAGGCGGACCTGCTGCGCCAAGCGCGCTCGCCTGCTTCAACAGTTCCGAAGCAGCCAAATGAGCGGCCTCAAGAGGCTCATGCCCGTCTGCGAACCCCAGCACGGACGCGTTTGTCCACGGGTGTGTCGAAGTTGGATCGCTGACCATATGCCAAACACTAGACGCAACCGCCGACTCCCTGACGTTAGTCAAGGAACAAAGGAGGCTGGTCCAATAGCACTCGGCGAATGTCGGGTGGTGTGTAGGTGCTCGGCTTGAGCACTTTGCCGTCCGCTCGCATAAGTGGCTGACCGTCCGGACCTAACTTGCTCATGTTCGCGCGGTGGACCTCGCGCAATACAGCATCCAAGTCGATACCGTACGTCAGAGATGAACCGTAAGCGACGTAAACAATGTCGCCTAACGCGTCGGCAATCGCAACGAGATCTGACCGCTCGACCGCAACCTTGAACTCCTCAAACTCCTCGCGGAGCAACTCCACCCGCAGCATCCCCAGTTCAGGCGGCACGTCCTGCTGTGGCCTAGTCTCAAGCGGCAGGTTGAACGACATGTGAAACTCCGCCACCATGTGAACCGCTTCGCTAGCGCTGCCGCCTCGTCTGGGTTTTTTCGAGACAATCTTCGGCGGCAGACCGAGATCCAGCTCCGGGTGGGGAGCAGTAGCCAGTGGGTCGGGCTTTGCCACCAGTTCGATTGCGCGTCCCATAGTCGGATTCTGTCATAGGACAGCCTCCGTAATTCCGAACCTCAACTTGAATATCAATATGCTGCCGGTCCGAGTTGCCTCGGAAGACTTACGCGGTGCGGCGAAAACGACGCTCGGCTCGAGCTTCAGCGATCTCATTCTCCATATCGCTCTTCGGCCCCACCCGGGCCTACTCCACGGCCGAGGAGTGCACTCATCGAGACGTCTTGTATCCCTAGGGTTAGAAGACATCACAGGAGCCGGTGCAATAGCCGGCCGCTTGGGTAGTTCATCTGGGTCTCAGCCACCTCGGAGTTCCGCACTAAGCTCCCGTGTATGCCGTCGACCCCGTCGCTCCAGCCGCGGTGGGAGCAGATTGCGGACGATCTAGACTCAATGGCGGCTGGGCCAACTGCCGCTCAAATCGCCACTGCTGATGCCCTTGGCATTCCTCTGAGTCGTACTCTGCCTGCGCCGGTTGCCGCCGTGGTCATTCGGGACCACTTGGCACCAGTTCTCTTCCAAGGAGTGGGTGGGGATGCAGATCTTCCCGACGCGCTTGGGGATCTCGAAGCCGAACTCGGCGTGACGCCTAGCGCGCATCTGACTACGGGCTCGCGCGATGAAGTAAGCGCCTGGTTCAACGCACGCTATATGGTGATGACCTCTCGTGGCTTGCGTGCTCTGATGCCCGAGACCGGCGACGTGGTGGCTGGGCATTCGAGCGCGATCGAAAGGCGAGTTATCTCGAGCTTGAGCGCCGATGGCCACATCAATTTCAAGGGTCGACCCACGGCCCGAGCGTGGCCGAATCATCTCGTCTCGGTCGCGCGGGTGGGGAGCTCGGAGCATGCCGAAGCTGTGCAACAGGTCGACGCATCCCTTCGCAACAGCGCGAACTACGCGGGGGCAAGCTTCGGGAACTTCCTGCCGCTCGCCGAGTACGCACTCGATGGCTACACACCGGCCCCTGAAGCCATTCGAGCCCTTGAAGAGCTGCTGGAATCAGGAGAACGCCTCGAGCAACCGTTCCAGGATCTGCTCGAGCGCTATCCCGCGCGTCTTGCCTCGGTGGTGATCGGCTATTGGAAGACTTACGTCATTCCGCAACCTCGCTTAGGCGCAGAACACGTGCCGGATTTCTTGGTTCTTGTATTCAACAGCCTCGGCCCCCACTGGGTCACCGTCGAAATCGAAGCAGCTCGCCACAAGATCGTCAACCAGAGCGGTCGGTTGTCCGGGCCCAGCAACCATGCCGTCGCGCAGATTCAGGATTGGCGTGAGTGGCTGACGCACAACATCGCCTATGCACAGACCGAACATCATCTGCACGGACTTACCAATCGTGCGCCCGGTTTAGTCATCATCGGCCGCGACAATCCCTCGTCGCAACGGCAGGCCGCTCGAGCCCAGTCGGAGGAGGATGCGCGCATTGTGGTCCACTCATGGGACTGGTTACTTCGAAACGCTCAAGCCCGCGCCCAAAACCCGTTATCTCCATCACAGTTCGCATTGGCGAATCTCCCAAAACAGGCGAACTCCGAGTCGTTGCATCCGACACCTGTGGATACCCCTGGCGGCGTTTTCGATGACGACTTCAAGGTATTGGATATCGACGATCTGCTCTCGAGCTAACGCAGGCCGGGCTGGCTGTTAAACCTCCCCATAAGACCCAATTGGTAGCGTGCAGCATGAGCATCGTCGACTACTCAGCCCAGGCGTCCACCGTATTCGAGGGCCTCGAGTTGGCTCTCAAGCGCATCACGGGCGAGAGCATGAGATCAGACCAGATTGCCATCGGTGAGTCGCTCTTTTGGGGAATCACACTCGACGAGCTGCTCTACAAAACGCACGGCACCCCCTACGCGGATGCACGAGACGCTGACCCGCTGGGAAGGTGCGTCAACGGTGCCCGATTGGCGCGGAACGCAATCACGCATGGCGCCGTGCTTGTCCAGTCGATTCAAGGCGGCCTGACCTTCCCGCTGTCGTTCCCGCTGATGTTTGGAGAGCCAGCGTGGCTGCCGGTGGATCGCATCATGGAGCTGGCATCTCCGCCGGCATCGAAATGGCTGGCGGCTCAGCAAGCGAGCTACGCCACTCACTTCGCGACCAGGAAGCCGGCGGAGCCGCCGCGTCAGTTGCGAGATTGGATCGTGGTAGCGGCAGACGCTGGCTTCCTCCTCTAACCCGCGATTAGAGCAGGGCGCGGAGTTTTGGCCTGGAGTCGCCACCGAGGAGGCGCGTCACGGTCGCGGGTCGCCAGGAGAGTTCCGCCGCGAGGGTTGCGGTGTCGGCACCCTCTGACTCTGCGTAGTCATAGGCGCGCCGAAGTAGCACCGGCATCTCGCCTTCGTACTGTGCGGTGGGGGCCGGCTTCACCAGCCCCGCCGTCTTCATGGCCTCTAGTCGCTGATAAGCCCGTCGCGCGGAAACGTCAGATAGAAAGCCAAGTTCCCGGGAACGGTAAATCAGAGCCTTGATCTCCACTCCCCACGTCTGACTGAGCTTGGTCAGGTAATCCCATTCCACCCGCGAGCGGAGCACGTTGCGCATAGCCTTTTCCGGCAGAAGCAGCTCGCCTGCGAATCGATCGGCTTCCCGCTCAATCTCAATGTCGCCGTGCACTTCCTCTTCGTGTAAAACGAAATGACCGAGCTCGTGCGCGAGGTTGAATCGATGAGCGAAGACGTCATCGACGCGATCCGGTGGCGTCACCACGATCGGGCGTGACAGTTTGTTCGTCGAGAATGCGCGGATCCGCTTCACCTCGTCATCGCTGGCGAACGTCGCGAAAACGACCACGATGCCGTTCGTCTCGGCGGTGCGCGTTAAGTGTGGAAACGGCACGTCCAGCGGCACACCCCAGCGGCGGCGAAGCTCCGCGGCGGCTTCTCGAAGTCGCGCCCGGTCGGTAGTACGTCCTGCGGGCTCCTCAACGGGTAGGTTCACCGTCGGGAATTGCACCCACCGTTCCAAGAGATGGGTCAGTTCCCAGACCTGCTCGGTATAGGCCAGCGCCTTATTTCGCTGCCCGACGGTTGTGGACCGGAGTGACTTGAAGTGCACGTCTGCGCTGTCCAGCGGCGCTAACGGGCGCCCCCCGGCGAAGAACGAGACGGGTACGTCCAGCGTGTGCGCCAGTCCCTCGAGTACATCGGGCCGTGGTGCGGTCACCCCAGATTCGTACTGACCAATCGCGGCGGGAGACACGCCCACGTCTTGCGCGATGGTCTGTTTCGTCTTCGTCGCCAGTCGGCGTGCCTGCCGAAGCCGTCCCGGGTCGAATAGGGCCGCGACATCCGCAGCGCTGCCACGGTCGTTATCAGTCCGCTTACTCATCTATGTCATTCTCGACGGCTCGGAGCGGGTTCTGGTCGACCTCGTCGTGCGCTTCTGGGTTTTCGACTTCGCGCTGTCGCGGCATGAGCGGCGGCTCAGGAAGCGCACCGCTGTCGAATCGAGGTTCGACCTCCCTGACCGGCTGCGGTCCGGCGCTGTGGAGATTAAGTGGCAGCTGATGGAACCGCGACCAGCCGATCGTTCCCTCAAAGAGAACTGTTCCCTCGCCGACACCGATGGCGAGGAGACCCGCCTCCGGGCTGGACTCGTACGGCACCAGCAGGACCCGGCTGGCGACTGAGCTGGGAATGGCGATCGTCGGATCAAGCAGCTCGCCGTCTTCGAGCGCTAGGTCCGCGAAGTCGAGCATGCTAGCCCCTACCCCCTGCTGGTTTACGGCACTGATCGCGCGCCGCAGACGTGTGGGCTTCAGGGTCCCCTCTTCGAGCCGGCCGCCGGCAACCAGCACACGGCAGGGATAGATCAGTGTTCCATTGATGACGACCAGCTCGTACGAAGCGTTCTTCGGCTTGAACAGTCTCGCTCCGGCGATCTGCACCAGCGTGGAGGCGAACTCGTCGTACACCGCGAGCCACGACGTCCCGCCGTACGGGTTCCGCTGCCGAAGGCGGCTGGCATCCTGCGCATCCCGAGCACGTTCATGTCCCGCGGCCACACAGTCCGCGAGCTGGCTGAGAACCTCGGGAGCGGCACTGCCGAGAAGTTCGTCAAGCCATTGGGGGTAGTCAGTCATGAAGTCGCCGATCGGTTAGGGCTGCTGGAGGTGCTTGCTACAAGAAACGTACGGCCGAACTTTATCCGCAGCCGATTACGACACGCCCAACTTTAGTTTTCCACGCGAAATGTGCAGGTGCCGGCTATGCTGCTGATGTCTCAACCGAGACAAATGCAGCGACCCCGCCAGCGGTCGCGCCGCGTGCGGGGTCGTGAGTTCTGGGCGAACTCCTCCACTGTAACGGCGAGACCGGTGTCGAGGCGCACGACATGTAGGGAGCCATCATGGCTGCACCGAAAAATCACAACAAGCCCTGGACGCCCGCGGACAACGCGAAACTGCGCCAGGAGGCCAAGAGCAACACTCCCACCCGGGTCATCGGCCTGCACAGGGGCCGCACGCCCGAGGCCGTGCAGTCGCAGGCATCTCAAATCGGGCTGTCTCTGAAGCCGACCAATCAGAGCCCGTACGGCACGAAAAAATAGGAAGGTCTATGCGCGCGGGGGTGGTCGCTCTCGCGGCCACCCCCCAACCGTCACGATGCGTTCAGCACGGCGGGCAGATCGCGTCCAGTTGCGTTGTCTTCGGCTGCGTGGAGACCTTCGCGCGTCGCGAAAATGACGGAGGTAACAGTGCTCTTGGCAGGTCAGCAGGTTGAGAACATTCGCTCACGGTAGCGCGGATACGGTGGGTGTCATAGATGACCTCTCGTTCCCACAGGGGCATTCTCTTTCCCTGTTCACCGACCTACCTCGCTGCCGTGCGCGGCTCGATACGCTGATTGCGTGCGAGATACCCGCCTTGACCCGCTGCCGTCCGAGCTTCGCCGCCGTCGTGAGCAAGCTGCCGCGGAGCTGAAATCGGGCATCACGTGGCTCGACGGATGTCCGACCTCGGTGGGGGTCGAGATCATGGCAGCGCTGGAGACCTTCACGAACATGCCCAGACGGGTGCTCGATATGGCCGACAAGCGCCTAGGTGAACTCAACTCGAAGGTGTGGGTGAGCGCGAACCGCTTGCGCGGCGAAGGTGACGACCACGAACGGCTCGATGCTCTGGCCGCGGTCGTGAACGCGTTCGTCTGGCTCTCCGAACACGACGAGGAGTGGGAAGATTCCGGGTACGGCAATCGTCCCGATGTGGAGCCGGAGTACAACCTCGACGCTTTCATCGAGGTTGTCAACGACCGGTTGCTGCACGCCCGCGCCGATTGGCTTTTCGAGGACGGACGATTCCAGGAGCGCGGAAACTACGCCATGCACTCCGAGGTACTGCGGCCCGCGACCATCCTGCTCGGCGACGACCCCGCGTTCAGGACAGCGTCCGACGCCTATCAGAGCGCGCTCACGCGACTCTCGAAGGGCGAGACGGATGTCGCCTTGACGCAGGCTGCCACGTCGCTTCAGGAGTTCTTCCGAGCGCTGGGTGTCGAAGGCAACTCGGTTTCAGACCAGCTCGACAATGCTCAACGCCAGAAGGTCATCAGTCCCGCCGACCGCTCTCTCATGAAGCCCCTGATTGGTTGGGTCAACGCAGACCGGTCCGACCGTGGAAACGCCCACCGTCATCGCGAGGGCGATGTGACGAAGGCGGACGCCTGGCTCATGATGCACGTCGTCGGTGCGCTCATGGTGCGGTTATCGAACCGAGAGCCACGCGACATCGTGGCAGCGCGCGAAAGGCGCGAGGCCGACGCCGCGGCTGCACGCGAAGAGGAGGTGCGCCTCGAACGCGAGGCGAAGGCAGCCGCAGTCCCAATCCAAGAGCAGGACCCGTGGGAGCGACTGGGCCAGTACGGAGACGACACTCCGTTCTGAGTTACTTGTGTTACCGCCAGACGGATTTTGGCGACTCCACTCGAATCGCACAGCCTCGACCAACACCCGCATGTCTCGCCCAACCCCGCCGACCGAATCAATTCTCCGGCGATCCATCCAACAGAGGGTGTGGTTGTCATCTCGCGAGCCTCAGCGCCCAATGGAAAGTACACCCCGCGATTTACCATGCCACCCTCCGCTTTTCAGTCAGCCTTCGGCACGACGGCTGACGGCAGCGGTCGGCTAAAAGCGTCCGCAGTCCCCCTCCACGTTCAAGTCGCCTGCTCGGGGCACGAGGGTCACGAAGGACTGGCGCGTGGCGGTACCAGGGCATTCAGTCGACGAGCACGCCTCGCCTCGTGCCGCATGAACTCCGGCACGATCGCCTTGTTTTCCAGGCCGACGAACTGGCTCCAGTCCTCACCATCGATCGCTGACCAGTCGTCCCGCGCCTCGACCTGAGTCAGTGGCGTGCCCCACGAGGCGACCTCCTCACGGCTGGCGAGCACGATCCCTTGGCACGCATCCGGAAACTGCTCGGTCACAACTACAGCGTTGGCTGCGAGGTCGCCCGAGAAGTAAGGGAAGCCAAGGGAAATGTCGTGGTTGATTTGCTCGACAGTTTCGGAGAACGGGGCGAAGGAGTGCCGACCCGCGAAGGTGAATCCGAAGACATATGGCCTCCCCTCGACTGCGACCTGGCCACAGATGACTCGCGAACTGCCGCCGGGCCGTCGAGCATCCATCCAGGCGCGAGCGTCCTCTCCGTCCAAAGGCTCTTCCGGGTGCAGCGCGTGTGACATCCCGGGCTGGCTCATCAACGGGAAGCCGGTCCATTCGCCGTTCGGGTTCCGATGCACGATGTCGGGCACGACATCGCCATAGAACCTCAGCACCTCCATCATGGTGCTCATGACTTCCTTGCCAACGAGCTTCGCGTCATATGCGGGCTTCAGAGATTGGGTGCCCGCGCGCAACTTAGCGTGAACCGCCGCAGGGACCTCGTCCCAGTGGGCATAGAGCCTCATGCCGAGGGTCCCACCGACGAGCGTCACATCGCGGTCGGGCCTAACGATGTGCATGACGTGTTGAGACACGTTCCGCACGTATTTGACAGCGTCAATGTAATCCGCGCGCGAGTGGCGAGACGATCCGAAGTGGGCTTGGTACGTGGCTGAGTCGGCAATCGCGTTCGTCAGCCAGTCGTTGATGGTCTGACTAAGGGTGATGAACTCGCGAACTAGAGCTCCGAGATCTTCGCCGGACGCAGTCCCGGCATAGTAGCGCGAGGCACTCAACTGAAGATCGCGCATCACGGTGCGGAGCGACGCCAGCTCATCAGGCGCAATCGTGACCGACATATCAGTGTCCCTTCTCTGACGCTTAGGCCGCCATTGAGACAGCGAGCCCAGCTTGCTTCACCCAGATCCTCAACGAGCTAGAAAGCAAAATTGCTTGAAGCATGGCAAGGCCGCCCCGCTGCGCTTACAGGCTGGCGTGAGACGCCTACTCCATCTGGCGGAACCAGTCCCGTACCGACAGACGCAGCCGTACGACCTCGTCCTCGGCCAGGAGCGTGCAGTGGGCGATCGGGCCGCGGAGCGTGTTCAGGTTGGCCATGATCCGTGTGACTGCCTTCTCGCTCTTGAAAAGGGCCCCGAAGACATCCCAGTTGCTCGTGATGATCTGGCCCAACTCGCCGAAGGTAGAGAAGTCGAGCGGGTTCTCCGAGCGGAGGGTGATGCCGGTGTCCTCCTCCTTCTTTAACCGGGCTTCGCAGTCGTCTTTGATCTTTTGCGGAACACGGTTCGGATCGCTCCACCACCCTGGGCCATCCGAGGCCTCCAGGGAATCGGCGACAAGCGTCCGGATCGTCCGCTCGAGCGAGTAGAAGACTTCGTAGTGCGGGGCCATCTCCTTCGCCTCCGCGCGGAACGCGTGCTCAATCTGTGGATAGTAGTCCAAAGCCTCCCCGGTCGCCGCGTTGCGCTCACGTCCGAGGTCGAGCGCGAGGTTCTGCTCGACCGCGTCCAGATCTTCCTCCATGAGCTGCGCGGTCATAAGGAAGACCTTCACCCCTTCGCCCGTCGCCATCAGAGTAGGTGCTCCTTAAGGCTCTTGAAGATAGCGTTGAAAACGGCGATGTCGGTCGTTGCGGGCAGGTTCAGATGGATCGTGTAGCCGAGGCGAATGCTGTTGCCGAAATCGGCTGACCCGCCGCGTCCGTCTTGGCCTCCACCGCTGGCCCCGCCTCCAAGATCCTCACCCTCGTCGTTGCCTGGCTGCTCGGAGCCGAGATCAGCATTCGCGTTAAAGTCGGCGTACTCCTTCAAAGTCTTGAAGGTGCCAATCATTGATGGGATCAGTTTGGAGTCCTCGCCGAGGCCTGTGACCTGGACGATGAGCCCCTTCAAGTCCTTTTCGCTGGCGTCGTGCACGTACTCGTTTGCCGTGTACAGATCGGAGTATGCCTTCCGCAGCCCCTGCGCGGCAGCCGCGCCGCGCAATGACGGGTTCCGGAACTGCTTGTAGAGGTCGGTCGGCGTACCATCCGACGTCAGGAACCCCGCTCGCTTCAAGTAAGGAATGACCGGCCGCGCGCCGCCGCCCGACAGGTCGAGTGTCGTGGAGAGGAAATCCTGGGTGAACTTTGGCGGCACGGTCGCCTTCGTGATTTTGTCTAGCGCCTTCTTCAGGTTGCCATATGCCTGGAGGTATGGGACCTTGCTGCTTGCGTCGCCGGCCATCGCTGAGTCTCCTTCTGCTGCTTGCACGCGTTGGACGAACTTGGCACGCGTTGGACAAGTACAGTTTCGCAGAAGGCACCAACAAGCGCAGCGGCTTTCCGCACACCTCGCGGCCGAGGAGTTCCACCCACTCGTTCGCGCCGCGGAGCTCACATCTGCAGTCGCGGTAGTGCGCGACGTGGAGCCGCCCGGCTCGAGCGGGTGCCGGCTCATCCCTAGCTGGAACGGTTGACGCGATGCTGCTTCGACACCAGCGGCCAGATGTATAAAGCACCGTCCGCGCACGCTCTGCCGTTTGCCGCCCGATTCCTCCGCGACCGCTGACACTCATCGTTCTCAGGCGGACGAACTCTTCGCCGTCTCGACCAATATGTGCCCGCCCGAAGCCGCGGCCTCAGCATAAGTGTCAGCTCTCGCCCTGGGTTCGCCGCGACCGCCAACCCCTCCGCCGACGCCTCCTTGCAGCCATCGGCGGCGACGTCACCGGGTGTAGTTGGCATCTTGCGAGCCTCAGCGAGAAACAGCAGACCAGCTCCGGACTTCGATGCTCTCATACAACCCAGACGGGCATGAAGCCGCCAGCGTTGACCGAATGACTCATCTTCTCGAACCTTCCCAAGTTTCAACTTCGATCCCTATTGTGTTCTCGCCGTTGTCGGCCGTCTCCTACGTTCGGGTATCCACAACACGGCAATCGGAGCAAGGAGGTGGACGCGAGGGGTTCTCTATCCCTGCCCAGCGCGAGGCTAACAGGAAGCAGGCGCACAGCCTCGGCGCCCTCGTCACTGCCGAGTTCGTCGACCGCGGTCCGGGCGGAGCACCAACCGCCCGGAGCTCCAACGGATGCTCGAGTACCTGCGGGAGCATCCGGTCGACTACGTCATCGTGCACAAGCTCGACCGTCTGGCCCGGTCTCGAGCTGATGACGTCGCGATCACCCAGGCGGTTCACGATGCAGGCGCCCGACTGGTATCCAGCACCGAGAACATCGACACGTCACCGAACGGGGCGCTTCTGCAGGGGATCATGGCCTCGATCGCGGAGTTCTACTCGCGCAACCTCGCGCACGAGGTCATGAAGGGCATGCGACAGAAAGCCATCCAGGGCGGAACGCCGGGACGCGCACCGATCGGCTATCTCAACATCCGGGCTCAGAGCGACAATGGACGCGAGTATCGGACCGTGCGCCCGGATCCCGAGCGGGCATCGCACATCGCGTGGGCCTTCGAGACCTACGCGACAGGCGACTTCAGCGTCGCCCGACTCGCAGCCGTGCTCGACGAAAGAGGCCTTCAGACCCGAGCTACCACTGCCCACTCCCCCGCAGCGATGACCGTCGCAAGTCTCCATCGCGTCCTGACGAATTCCTACTACAAGGGCGTTGTGCCCCTGAACGGCGCGCAACATCCTGGCGTCCACGCGCTACTCATCTCGGCAGTCATCTGGGACACGGTGCAGCGGCTTCTCACGTCCCGTCGACAAGGCGAGCGCAGTCGCATCCACACGCACTACCTCAAGAGCACGATTCGCTGCTTCAGATGTCAGCGCCGGCTGCTGGTGCACCACGCTCACTCGAAGAGCGGGCGCGTCTACGACTACCTCGTTTGCTCAGGCCGACAGAACGGCACACCGCCGTGCACGCAAGGAGCGCTTCGCATCGCGGATGTGGAACTTCGCGTCGAGGACGCCTACCGACTGATCCAGATCTCCCCTCGGCAACGAGCCGAGATCGAACAGCGCTGCCGTGAACGTCTCGATGAGGAAGTATCCGTCTGCGAGCAGATGCGATTGGACCTTGATGAGCAGAGCCGAGCTCTCCGACGGCGTCAAGAGAAGCTCCTTGAGGCCTACTACGCCGACGGCGTACCTCGTGAGCTGTCGCCAATGAGCAGCGCAAGCTGGCCGAGGCCCTCGCCCGCATCGGGCTGGAGCAGGAGTGTTTGGGTGAGGACATCACACGCCGCTTGCAGCGGATGGTCGAATCACTCAACCTGATCGAGAGCGCGCACTCCCGCTACCTCGCAGCGGCGTCGGCAGACCGGAAACAGCTGAACAACGCGGTTCTGAGCCACATACTCATCGGGCCTTCGAGCGAGGACATCCATATCGAGCTTCGACCCGAGATAGCGAACCTTCGCATAACGCACGCTCCGTGCACCCGGCGGGACACGAGCCCCCAACCAAATGCTCAGCAGAGCATTCACGATCGCAGGCACCTCCGGCTGGTCCGACGCCCAGATCGAAGTATGTGAAACCGCGGCGCACCTGTCTTTCAAGACGCATACGACCGCGAGGCCCACACGCACCATACAACGAGAACACCAGGCACGAGAGAAGGACTGCAATGCCTAACACACCCACCAACGAGCTACCCGGTCGCTCTGCACGCCAAGCGCCTGCCCAGCCGTTCATAGTCCGAGAGGACATCCCGATGTATCTCGCCTTCGTCACCGAGCGGTATCCGCTGCTGATCGACGTCTTCGATCGGGTTGCGAGAGAACTCATCAAAGAGGGTGTCGACCTACGTCGGCTACTCGACGGCGATCTGTCCGTCCTCGCATCTCGGCCCTCGGGCACCCCTCCTCGCGAGTAGGAAGAGTCTCCGGCGCAACGGAAACCGCTACAGGCCGACCGCACCAGTAGCGGCTTCTGTCGTTCACAGCCGGCTCACTCGCCCTTCGGGAACACACGGTCGAGCATCTCGGCCGTGATCGGGTTGACCATCTCACTGCGTCGGATGTAGTGCTGGATGGTGATCTTCGGATCGGTGTGGCCGAGCAGCTCGGCGGCGAGGTCGACGCCCGCTGCTCGTTGATCGCGGTCGCGACGGTACGGCGGAACATGTGCGGAGTGACGCCGGTGATCCCGGCGAGGTCCATCACGTGTCGGAGCTGGCGGCGGACGTTGTTCGTCGTCAACGGCGTTCCCTCTCGGCTGCAGAACAACGAGGCGTCTGGCGATGAATCATCCAGGCGCGTCAGCCGACGCCGAACAGCCTCCGCCGTGAACGACGGGATCGCCACCGTGCGTCGTGATTTCGCCGTCTTCGGGCGATCCTGCCGTGCGGTGGGTTCGCCCCAATGGCTGACGATCGTGCCGGCGATCCGGATCGACGGTGTCGCGCTCGTGACGTCGACATCACGGCGGCGGACCGCGAGCACCTCGCCGATGCGGGCCGAGGTGCCGAGCATGACCTCGACGATCGCACCGAGCTGTCCGTCCGGCTTCGGGCCTGATGGTGAGCGGCCGGCTTCCCAGAACGCGATGGCGGTACGGATCGCGTTCACCTCCGCGGGCGTCAGCGCGTTCGGTGTCGACGCGGGTCGGTGCAGGCGCGAGACATGATCCATCGGGTTACGAGGCAGCACCTCGTGCCGGACGGCGAGACCGAGCGCAAGACGCAGCACGACGCGGGCCTGCTTGGCACGGTTGTAGCTCTGCCTCGCAAGCTGTTTGAGGAAGTGATCGCAGCGGGCCACGCCGATCTCGCGCAGGGTCAGGTTTCCGAAGACGAGTATCACGAGGGTCTGCATGTTGCGCTCGTAGAGTTGCCGGGTGCGCGTGGAGAGCCGGTCCTCGAGGTCGAGGTCTTCGAGCCAGTAGGCGACGAGATCGGGGAACGAACTGTCCGGAGTGAGCGCCGAGGACGACGGCTGGAAGAGGCTGCGGTCGGCGAGCTTCGCCGTCAATGCACGCTCCGCGGCCTTCCGCGTATCGCCGGTGGCCTACACCAGCCGGGTCTTACCGTCCCAGTCGCGGTAGCGCGCACGCGCGACCGTCCGTCCACCGGACGCGGGCAAGAAGCCGATGTCGCCGAAAGTGCCGATGGTCAGGCGCTGCCGGCTCACCGGGTCACCTCCCGTCCGTCGACGCGGGCGGCTCGGGATCGCGTTGCTGCTCGATCCAGATCCGCACGTCGGACACCGCGAACTTCAGATGCTTGCCGAAACGGTAGGCGCGCGGGCCGAGGCCACGGGTGCGCCAGTCGTAGACGGTGGAGATCGGCACGCGCAGGTACGCGGCGAGCTCGCCCACGTCGAGCAGGGGCTCCAGCCCCCAGGGATTGTCGGCGGCGGTGTGATCGGTGTCCATACCGAACAGGTGCGCTGCACTCCCCCGCACGAACCGGAGCCAACCAAAGCGGTCGGCCGGCTACCGGAGCGCAGCAGCGCCGGAGCGGCGTGGGGAGGTCAAAAAGATGGGTTTTCGATAACCGGATCAAATCTACCTACAGAAAAAGTCCCGGAAACCCTTGAGTTTCCGGGACCTCTCGGTCGGGCTGACAGGATTTGAACCTGCGACCCCTTGACCCCCAGTCAAGTGCGCTACCAAGCTGCGCCACAGCCCGAGAACGGAGACGCCGTAGCGGCACCGTTCTGGTGTTGCCCCGACCGAGGCAACCTGAACAGCATACCCGACCCTCGAGGGCGGGGAGAACCAACAGCGGGCGCCAACGAGCAACGAGGCAGCATCGCTAAAGCTCGCTGCGCCGCTCAAGCTAGGTTGGACAGGTGAACGATCGACTCCCCGCCGAAGCACAACGGACCATCCCTCTGGGGTGGTTCGGAGTACCACTTGGTGTGACAGGGCTCGCGGGCGGGTGGGCCGCCGCGTGCACCGACCTCGGAGCGCCGAAGTGGCCGTCCGAAGTCCTGTACGGCATCGCCACGGTGCTCTGGGCCGTACTCAGCGTCGCCTACATCGTCACGGGGCTGCTGCGCGAACGGAAGGCGTTCCGCCGCGATCGAGAACAGCCGTTGTCGGGGCCGTTCGCCGCCTACATTCCGCTGATCGGGATCCTGCTGGCCGGCCACTACACGACCTACCTCCCGACCGCGGGACCGTGGATCTGCGGCGCCTTCGTCGCAGCGCTCGCAATCGTCGCGGGGCAGCTGGTCGCCCACTGGATGACGGGCGGAATCGCGCTGAAAGACGTGCACCCGGGCTACTTCGTGCCCGTCGTCGCCGGAGCAAACGTCGCCAGCATCGGACTCTCCCAGATCGGACAATCCCAAGCCGCCCTCGGCGCCTACGGAGTCGGCATCTTCTTCTGGTTCGTCCTCGGGACCGCGGTGCTGGTCCGGCTGGTGTCGCAGGGGCCGCTTCCCGTGCAGCTGCGACCCGCCCTGTCAGCGTTCCTCGCGGCGAGCGCGACCTCGAGCATCGCGTGGATCATCTCGCATCCCGGGCCGATCGGTGAGGTGCAAGACGCCCTGACCGGGATCCTCGTGCTCATGCTCATCATCCAAGCCTGCCTCGTGCCCCAATACGCCAAGCTGCGCCCCGGGTTCTCGTTCTGGATCTTCACCTTCCCCGTCGCCTCGACCACGAACTACGCCGTCCGCTACTTCTCCGTCACGCACCTCGACGGCTGGGAGTTCTGGGCCTGGCTGATCCTCGGG
>JAODMX010000511.1 GCA_025464735.1 Frondihabitans sp.
GACAACCTGATCGGCATCGACAAGGTCGGCGAGAAGACTGCCGTCAAATGGATCACCCAATTCGGCTCTCTTGACGAAGTCATCGCGCACGCCGACGAAATCAAGGGTGTCGTCGGCGAGAAACTTCGCGAGCAGAAAGACCGCGCGATCCGTAACAGAAAGCTCAACCGCCTCGTCACCGACGTCGACCTCCCTGTGGGGCCCGACGACCTTCTCCGACGGCCCATGGACGTCCCAGCTGTTCGCGAGGTGTTCGATCGTCTGCAGTTCCGCACGCTGCTCGAGAGGGTCACGGCGCTGGCCGAGGGCCAAGGCGAAGGAGCCTCGGGTTCCGACGAGACGCAGGCGGCATCTCCCGCAGGCCCCACCGTTCCCGTGGTCCGAACCCTGATCGACGAGGAGCTCGCCCACTGGCTCCGCACCCACGCGGGCCCGGCGATGCCTCCGGTCGGGGTCGCTGTCGAATACGGCCCCGTGGGCGACGTTACCGGGCTCGGCATCGCGGCCGCTGACGACACCGTCCATGTGCCGTGGGCCGCGGGCCGCGGCGACTACGTGGCGCTCGAGGAGTGGCTCGACGCCGACTCGCCCAAGGTCGTGCACGACGCCAAACGGGCCTACAAGGCCCTGAAGCAGGTCGGCTTGAATCTCACGGGGCTCGTCGGCGACCCGCGGATCGCAGCATGGCTGCTCCGGCCCGGTCGCACCTCATTCGCCCTCGGCGACCTTGTGTACGAGCACCTGGGCGAGCGTCTTCCCGAGCCCGATCCCAATCAGCTCGTTCCGCTGGACGACGGTGGGGGAGCAGCACTCGAGGCCTGGTTCACCCTTCGGGTCGAGTCCGCCCTCGAGGAGGCGCTCGACGAGGGGTCCATCCGCGTTCTGCGCGACATCGAACTTCCGCTCGTTCCCGTTCTCGGCGACATGGAGCTGACCGGGGTCGCTACCGACCGCTCTGCACTGCGGGCGATCTCGGCGCGCCTCGCCGACCAAGCGGCGACCCTGGCGGCGAAGGCGTTCGAGGAGATCGGCCGCGAGGTCAATCTCGGCTCGCCGAAGCAGCTGCAGGAGGTCCTGTTCGAGCAGCTGGACATGCCCAAGACACGAGCCATGAAGACCGGCTACTCCACCGACGCGGGCTCGCTGGCCGATCTGCAGGAGAAGCACCCGCATCCTTTCCTCGATCTGCTTTTGAAGCACCGCGACGCCACGAAACTGCGACAGATCATTGAGACGCTCGACAAGGCGATCGACGACATCGGCCGGATCCACACGACATACGACCAGACAGGCACGACGACGGGTCGCATCTCGTCCGTCGATCCCAATCTCCAGAACATCCCGGTGAAAACCGCAGTGGGGCACGAGATCCGAGCGACCTTCCGCCACGGCCCCGACTACGAGACACTTCTCACCGCCGACTACTCGCAGATCGAAATGCGCATCATGGCGCACCTGTCCGGCGACGAAGGGCTAATCACGGCGTTCACGGAGGGCGAAGATCTCCACCGCTTCGTCGGCGCCCGAATTTTCGGAGTCGAGCCTGCCGATGTGTCCCCGCTGATGCGCACGAAGGTCAAGGCCATGTCGTATGGGCTCGCCTATGGGCTGAGCGCGTTCGGTCTCTCGAAGCAGCTTCGAATCGAGACGGCCGAGGCGCGGCAGCTGATGACCGACTACTTCTCCCGCTTCGGAGCAGTGCGCGACTATCTGCGCAACGTCGTCGAGCAAGCGCGCGAAGACGGATACACCGAGACCCTCTTCGGCAGGAGGCGGCCCTTCGGTGATCTGAAGTCATCCAACCGCGTGCTGCGCGAGAACGCCGAGCGGGCCGCTCTGAACGCGCCGATTCAGGGTTCCGCGGCCGACATCATGAAGATCGCGATGCTCGGGGTGCGCGCCGATATCGACGAGCGAGAGCTTCAGTCGCGCGTGCTGCTCCAGGTGCACGACGAATTGATCGTCGAAGTCGCTACCGGCGAGGCCGAGGCGATCGAGGAGGTCGTACGTCGCCGGATGGCCTCGGCAGCCGATCTGCGTGTGCCCCTCGATGTGTCGGTGGGGCTCGGCGAGAGCTGGGACGCTGCCGCTCACTGACGGCCGGTCCCGCCACGACGCACCCGCGCGGCCGTGCGCAGAGCATGATGGGCGAAGACCGATAAGTCCTCGCGTTTTCGACAAAGGAGATTCCTGTGGTCACCGTCGACGGCTCCACCGTCAAAAAGCTCATCGTCGCGTGCGACGCAGGAATGGGCTCGAGCATCATGCTCGCAGCGTCGCTCAAGAAACAGCTCAAGCCGAGCGGCGTCGTTGTCGAACATTCTCCGGTCAAGGAGATCCCGAGCGATGCCGATGTCGTGATCACTCAGAACAACCTCGCGGCTCGCGCCCGCGAGGTGGTGGCGGCAGGCACGCCCGTGGTGCCGTTCCAACTCTTCATGGGCGATCCAGCAGTGGCCCAGGTGGTGGAAGCAATCCGCAATCGCAGCACGATCGAGATCTGACGGCGCCCCTTCCGTCGCGACGTCGAAAGCGTCAGAGGTCATCGCTAGGCTCGATGACATGAGTTCCGAGAACGCCGCAACCGCAAGCGACCGCCCCTCCCGCACACCAACTCCGATCGACGCCATTGCCGAGCGCTGGGTCGATACTTTGTCCGAGCTCGATCCGTCAGTCGCGACGTGGCTCGGCCGAAAGGGCCGCACGGGCGAATACGCCGATACCTCGCCGGCTGGGCAGACCGCCTACATCGACGCCGCAACTGCCGCCCTCGTTGAGCTCCGAGCAACCGAAGTCGTCGACGACGTCGACCGCGTCACGAAAGACGACCTCGAAGCGACTCTCGCCCTCGACCTCGAGTTCGATGCTCAGAAGCTTCATCTCCGCGACCTCAACGTCATTGAGTCGCAACCCCAGCGTCTCCGCGACATCATCGATCTGATGCCGACAGCTACGGTCGACGACTGGTCCGACATCTCGTTACGCTTCAGCAATCTGCCTGCGGCCCTCAACGGCTACATCGAGACTCTGCGTCTCGGCATCACCGAAGGCGTCGTCCCAGCCAAACACCAGGTCCGCGCTGTCGCGGAGCAGTGCACGCGAACGTCGGCGTCCGACGGTTTCTTCGCCACCACAGCCGCGGCAGCAACGCTTGACGACGGTGACAGCCTCCCCGAAACGCTGGCGAGCGAGCTGGCTTCAAATGCGATTCTCGCGGCCTCCGCCTACCAGACGCTCCGCACCTTTCTCCTCGACGAGCTCCTCCCGGTCGCCGCCGAAGAAGACGGCGTGGGCCGCGAGGCCTATACCCTTCACTCGCGCCGCTTCCTCGGCGCCACCGTCGACCTCGACGAGACCTACGAATGGGGCCTCGAAGAACTTGCGCGGATGACGGCGGAGCAGGAGGCGATCGCCGACCAGATCGAGTCGGGCGCGTCGGTGGAGCGAGCCATCGAAGTCCTCGATACTGATCCGGCACGACAGCTCGACGGCACCGACGCTCTTCAGCGCTGGATGCAAGCGAAGAGCGACCAAGCCGTCGAAGAACTCGGCCGTACGCACTTCGACATCCCCGAAGCCATCCGCACTCTCGAATGCCGCATCGCTCCGACGCAGGAGGGTGGCATTTACTACTCCAGCCCCAGCGACGACTTTTCGCGCCCGGGCCGCATGTGGTGGTCGGTGCCCGTCGGTGTCACTCGGTTCAACACCTGGAGAGAGACCACCACGGTCTATCACGAGGGAGTTCCCGGGCATCACCTCCAATTGGGCCAGGCCGTCTACAACCGCGCGACGCTCAACACGTATCGCCGTTCGCTCGCTGGCACGTCCGGTCACGCCGAAGGCTGGGCTCTCTACGCCGAGCGCCTGATGGAAGAGCTGGGCTACCTCAACGACCCTGGCGATCGTCTGGGAATGCTCGATGGTCAGCGGATGCGCGCGGCCCGCGTCGTCCTCGACATCGGAGTCCACCTGGGCAAGCCGTTCCCGGGCACGCCGGGTGTGCCTGCCGGCGGCACCTGGAACGCCGAGAACGCCTTCGCTTTCATGAAGAACAACGTCAATATGAACGAGCCGTTCGTCCGTTTCGAGGTCGACCGCTATCTCGGCTGGCCCGGCCAAGCCCCGTCGTACAAGGTCGGCCAGCGCATCTGGGAAGAACTGCGCGCCGAACGAGCACGTCGCGAAGGCGACGCGTTCGACGTCCGCCGCTTCCACAGTGAGGCCCTGGCACTGGGCGGAGTGGGCCTCGACACGCTCAGGCGCGCGCTCCTCGCGTGAGTGTGGCCCGCCGTCAAAGGCCGCGCTCAGGATCCTGCACGCCGACTCCCAGCTTGGCCTCCGCCCGCGGGTTGTCGGCGGCACCTGCGACCCGTTAGAATTGCTTGGCGCAAACTGCGTCGAATCATCCGCACGCCGCACTCCCACAACACCTGCTCTTCGCGATGAAGATCGCGCGAGCCCGAGAGTTCGGCCCGAGAAATGCCCAGCTGGAGCAACTACTACATGACAATCGTAACGACCGATAAGGCACCAAAGCAGGTCGC
>JAODMX010000546.1 GCA_025464735.1 Frondihabitans sp.
GTTGAGTGCCGTCGTGATGAGCTCCTCGCGGAGCCCTGGGGTCAGCGCGTCGTCCATGCCTCAGCCAAACCGAGCGCGACTCTATCGGGCCTGTCGGCTGGTGCTGTCCGCCTCAGCGTGTAGCACATGCGAGATGTTGCGCCGCAAGCGCCGCCGTCCGCGCGCCGGGACCTACGCCGAAGCTCGCTACCAGCGCGGACTGGCCACCTGGAAGCGGAAGACGCGACCGATTCGTGCGCTGCTGCTTGGCCCGTTCATCATCGGGGGGACGGCCGTGCTCGTGAGCGGCGGAGATCGCTTCTCGTGGTTCGCGGGAGCGATCGCCGGGGTGTTCACTGGCTTGTGGATCGCGGTTGGCGAGACTGCTCCGCGCTACATCGAGACATGGCGAGACGGCGCGGAAGGCGAGCGAAAGACCGAGAAGGCCTTGCTGCCGCTTGAACGCGACGGTTGGATCATCGTCCACGATGTTCAGGCCCGTTACGGCAACTACGACCACATCGCGGTCGGCCCAGGCGGAGTATTCCTCATCGAGAGCAAGAACCTCATGGGAATAACCGAAATCCGCGACGGCGTCGTCCTGCTGCAGCGCAGACACGACCCTGACGCAGTCGAGCGCTTCGAGCGCATCCGCGGCAGAGCTCTCAGCGCCGCCTACCGGATCAAAGAAGACATCCACTCCCGCACCCGAGAACGCGTATGGGTCCAAGCGGTCGTTGTCTTCTGGTCTGACTTCCCCCAGGGCTTCATCGAAGAACAGCGCTGCGTCTACGTCTACGGCAAGCGCCTGCGCGGTTGGCTTGAAGAACGCCCCCAACGGCTATCGGTCGGGCGGGTCGCGGCGATCGGCGCAGCGATTCAACAGCTCGCCGAGGAGCAGGCCGCCGGTATTGAAGCGATCTCCCAGGAGTCGTAGGCCTTCCGTGACTACTTGTCGTGCCGTCACCCTGGATCCGTTGTCGAGCGCAAGCCCGCTGCCCGGGACGGACTTCCGCGGTAGCAAGGGCGCGATTCGAACCCGCGCGAACTTAAGGTTCTAGGTCGCGAACGAGTCCTCGGGACCCACCGAAATCTCCGTCGTCCGAGAACTACACGCCGGGCTGGATCGCGCCTCCCTCGAGGCAGAAGTTGAGGACACCGACGATGCCGCGGCGCGCTCCGTCCGCCACATTGTAAGTTCGCGCGCTATGACCGTTCTCGGAATCGACCTCGCCGCAGGTGCGAAGAGCACGTGCGCCTGCGTGCTCGAGTCCCGCGAGAGTGCCCTCCGCGCGACGGTGTTCGCCCGCTGCGACGACAACGCGCTGCTCGAGCTCGCCCAAGGGCGCAGGAAGGTCGCTATCGACGCGCCCTTCGGCTGGCCCAACGAGTTCGTGGACGCGTTGAACGCTCACCGCTCGGCGGAGGCGTGGCCCGCCCCTGAGCACGGTAGTCCGGAGACCTACCGTGCCTCGCTGAGCTTCCGCGCCACCGATCGCGTGGTGATGCAGACGCGCCGACCGCTGAGCGTCTCCACCGACAAGCTGGGCGTGACCGCGATGCGGTGCGCTTTCCTGTTGCATCGCTGGTCCACAGGCGAATCCGTCGACCGAACCGGACGCGGCAAGTTCGTCGAGGTCTACCCGGCCGGCGCGCTCGTCCGCTGGGGTCTCGGCGGTTCGGGCTACAAGGGCGCCAATCACGCAGTACTCGATGACCGCCTCGACGCGGTGTTGCAGGCGCTGCCGGCGCTTGAGCTCTCGGCAGAGCATCGCGCACTATGCGCGTCGAGCCATGACGCCTTCGATGCGCTCGTCGCCGCGCTCGTCGCCCGCGCAGCGCTGCTCGGGCTCACTGACTCCCCGCCTCTCGCAAGGCGTAAGCAGGCGAAGGAGGAGGGGTGGATCCATCTGCCGCTGCGCGGCAGCTTGCCGTTCCTGGCCCGAGACAAGCCAGCAAACACCTCGAGCCCGGCCCACGCGCTCGCCGAGAACCTCGCCGTGGCCGGCGTCGAGCTCACGCCCAACGGCTACGCGACGCGGTTCAAAGATGCCGTTCTCGCGGAGTTCTCCGCGACGACCAGGGACGCCATACAGGCCGACCTCGTGGGCAAGGGCGGCTCGGAGCTCGCAGCAAGAGCGGCCGGCACACCCAAGTTCCATGCCGCCCACTCCTCGGCCGCCTTGGCGGCCAACGTGTTCGGGCCATTCCTAGACAAGCGCAACGGCATACCGCTCGGGGAGGACTACTTCACCGGTGAGACCCATCTCGAAGTCGAATGCGCGACCGGGCTTCGCGGGACTCCGCCAACGCTCGACTGCCTCGTCGACGGGCCGCGTGTCTTGGCGGTGGAGTCGAAATGCACCGAGACCTTCGGCGCGCACGCCGCGGGCTTCAGCGAGGCCTACACCAACGCGATGGCCTCGGCGCACCCGACATGGCGCGCGGAATATCACCGTCTCCGCGACGACCCCAATCGCTATCGCCACCTTGACGCTGCCCAGCTCATCAAGCACTACGTCGGGCTTCGGAACGGCTTCCCAGGCCGACCCTTGGTACTCGCGTACCTCTACTGGACGCCGACAAACAGCGACGACATCGCGGCCTGCTGCATCCACCTCGCCGAGCTCGCCGAGTTCAGCACGCACGTGAACGACCCGAATCTGCAATTCATCGCAATGTCCTACCGGGAGCTCTGGGCGGATTGGGCCTCGCCGGATCGGCCGACGTGGCTGCGTCGGCATGTCGCCTCGCTGCGGCGTCGCTACGACGTCGCCGTCTGAGCAGCATCCTCCACACGATCCGTGGCTGTCGTGCATCGCGCGGAATGGCAGGTACGGGGGCACCGCGCGGGACACTCCGGCCGACATGGTAGGAATCGCGCTGTGAAGGGATTCGATTGGCAGGCTGGCCTTGACTTCGAGGTCCGCTCCGTTGAGGCATTCCGGGACGTCCGCCAGCGCGGCCAGGGAGTGATTGTTATCGCTGACGTAGCGCGCGACGAGCCGATCGCGCACAAACCATCCTGCTGGACACTCACCGACGATCACTTCGTCAAGAAGGTCGTCGAGATGGGCGGCAAGAACGGCCGTTACTACCACTTCCCGCACCTGGCTCTGGCGCAATCGACGATCGGGGCGAGGCCGTGCAGACACTGCGCACCAGCAGGTGGCTCTGCCATAACGCCTGCTGCAGGTCACAGGCGCACTCCGGCCAGCGGCAACGCGGACCAGTCCGTCGGAGGCAACGCTCCTATCCCCCTCGACGAGAACGCCGTCGTCGCCGCGGTGTGCGCCGCGTTGACCGCCCACGGCTTTGAGATCCGGGCACGTGCCCACACGACCCAGACTGGACCGGACATCGTCGCCTCTCGAGAAGACGTCGAGCTCTACGTGGAGGCTAAGGGCGCCACTAGCTCTCGGGTTGGGTCGAAGCGGTACGGGCGCGCGTATGGCTCCACCGACGCACGGATAAACGTTGCGGAGGCGTTATACACGGCAGTCGCCGTTCGCACCCGCCACACCGGTGTCGCGGTCGTCCGTGCCGCGGTCGCGCTCCAGGACGACCAGTTGCACCGGCGGTTGGTAGCGCCTCTCGAACCCTCGATGGACGACCTTAGGATTGGACGGTTCTGGGTGCATGCCGGAACCGGGGAGGTTGCCCTCGACGCTCCGTGGGAATGGTGAACCCTCCAGTCGAAGGACAGCGCGCGGAGTGTCGTCTCGGGCAAGGGGGACAGCGCTGCGCGGCTCGGACGGGCGGGCGCGACGCGCCTGGCCGTATACGGCAGCGGCGACCCGGCCGAACCCGGTCAGGCAGGGACGGAGAGAAACGCCCGTAGACCGTCTCGCGGCGCGCGCTGCCGTCGCTTTCCGGGCACGGCGGAAGGCGCCCATTCCGAGGGGACCGATCTATCCATAATGGCGCCTCGAACGAGCAAAGGCCCCTGCCAAGCGTGGGCGTTCGCATAGTCGGGGCGAGGATTCGAACCCGCGACCTTCGAATTATGAGCGCTACCTGACGAGGTCTGAGCACGCGGCTGTGTCGGTCTTCGGAGCTAGCGCGCAGCGCACGTCGGGCATCAACGCCGCCGCTCACGGGCGTTTCGCTTTCTGACTCCCTCAGTCGCGGGCTTTTGGCATCGCGAATAACATCGGCTCGCATGGAGATCATCCCGGACAAGCGCAAGGTAACCGGCCTCGTGGAGGCGGCTTACGAGGGCAAGATCTGCCTTCCGAACTTCCAACGCGACTTCGTGTGGACCCGTGAGGAGGTGGCCGACCTCGTGCGGTCCATCGTCCGCGGGTACTTCATCGGGTCGCTGCTCCTCCTACGTTGCGACCCAAACAACCCTCCGTTCGCCCCGGTCTTTCTGAGGGGGGCGAACTCCCCCTCCCGAGAGCCGCGGCCCGAGCTACTGATTCTCGACGGCCAGCAGCGGCTGTCGTCGCTGATCTACGCGCTCACGGCGCCAGACCTCTCCCTCAAGGACTCGAGCCAGCGACGGTGGTTCTTCGTGAACCTCGACGTCCTCCTGAACGAGCCAGACAGCGACGACGTCGTATTTGACCGAGCGAAGCGCGAACTTCGAGGCCTCGATTCCGCGGAGACGCAATACAAACAGCGCATGCTGCCATGCACGGTGCTCCTGACGCAGCAGGGCTTCTACCGATGGCGCGACGGCTTTGAGGACTGGCTCCGACAGGATGATCCGAGCACGCTCGACCAGTACCGGTCAGAGTGGCGCGACGGTTGGACGACCGCCGTCTCGGCATTTCAGACGTTCGAGGCTCCGCTCGTGGAGTTGCCGCGCGTAGATGACTCAGACAGCGAATCGATTGGCCGGGTCTGCGCGATCTTTGAGAAGTTGAACTCGACCGGAGTCGACCTGTCGGTCTATGACCTGCTGACTGCCCGTTTGTACCGGTCCGGCATCCGGCTGCACGATCTGTGGAAGGACGCCGTCGCTGCCCATCCGCGCCTGAGGCAGTGGTCGAAGGGCAAGGCGGATGAGCACAAGTTCGGTGTCCTCGTGCTCCGCACTCTCGCTCTTCTTCGAGGACTGGATCCCAAACCACGGATTCTCATTGATCTATCGCCGATCGACTTCGAAGCTGACTGGCGACGCGCCGCAGCAGCCATTGACAGGGCCTTGCAGCTGACCACGCTTGTGGCGCCAGACGGGTTCGGCGTGTTTGCCGAGAAATGGCTCCCGGGATTCGGCCTCATTCCCATACTGGCCGCCCTGCGATCTGAGATCGATGACAGGAAGCTGGGCCAGAAGGAGCGCGCCGACCTCCGACGATGGTACTGGTGCAACGTGTTCATGGAGCGCTACTCGAGTGCGGTCGAGAGCAAGTCTCGAAAGGACTACGTGGAGATGACGCGGCACTGGTTCGAGGGAGGCCCCGAGCCCGAGGTCTTCCGCGAGGCGGACCGCCTTATCGGAGCTCCAGGCTTCCGAATTCGTGACTCGGCTAGCTATGCCAGCGCACGGTACAGCGGGGTCTTCTGCATTCTCGCCCTCCGCAATGCGCGCGATTGGCGTCGCGGAGAAGACATCCAACTACAGGAGCTGCAGGACCATCACATCTTCCCAAAGGCGTACCTCAAGCGCCACGGCGTCGGGAAGCGGGTCGAGGTCAATACGATCGCGAACAGGACGCTGATCTCAAACGAGACGAACGGCAGGATCAAGGACAAGGCCCCCGCCGACTACATCCGTGACAACGAGATCTTCCCGTCTGCCGCGCGTGCCGAGCTCCTAGTGCCGCACTTCGCTGACGACGGTACGCGCCCCTTCCTCGACGCCGCAACGGAAACGTTGACAAACGTAGAGGTAGCCGACCTCTACAGCCGTTTCGTCGCCGCTCGCGAAGCGGCGATGATCGAGGAGATCCGGCGCGCCTGCGGGATTGCGCCGGCACCTCCAGGCGCCGCACCAGAGGACGAACCCGACGAGCCTGCCGCGGATGTCAAGGACGGCACCGCGCCGCCCGATGAGACCGACGATGAGCTGGTGGAGGCCGTGTAGCGACCAGGGCGCTCACCAGAGCGGCCGTTCAATCGGAATTTCGGATACGCGGTCTGCGGCACCGTCTTACTGGGAGCGCTGAGCGGGCGATAGCGAACCGTGGAGGCTGGCAGTCGTTCGCGCGACCTGGTCTGGCGAGAAGGTGGCCGGCCGGCCGACGACACGGGCCAGACTCTTCCCACGCACCCACGCGAGACCTAGGGCTCTCGATCGGGATCCGCTCGAAAGCACCCCACAGGACCACGACAGGCTGCACCCACAGGCCGGCAAGTTCGCTTCCCAGCAGCCTTGCGGCGAGCCGCGCTGCTCTCGGTAGGCGGTGAGCACCGTGGTGCTCGGACGGTTGCAGGAAGAGGCCATGACCGCGCGACCCCCAGCCGGGTGCCATCACGAGTCAGTCCCCCTAATCGACTACCCTCCTGCCGCAAATGGCTGCCAAGATCGCCCTGTTCAACCACAAGGGGGGCGTTAGCAAGACTACGACGACCTTCAACCTCGGATGGATGCTGGCATCGCAAGGTGCGCGCGTCGTCATCGTCGATGCTGATCCCCAGTGCAACCTGACCGGCATGGTGCTTGGGTATCGGGGTCCGACCGAGCTAGAGACGCTCTATCGCGACCATCCCGAGCGTAACATCAAGGCGGCGCTCGCCCCAGCGTTTGAATCGCAACCACGGACCGTCGACGCGGTGGACTGCATCGAGGTAGATCGCTGTGAGCGGCTCTTCCTCTTGCCGGGCCACGTGGGCCTAGCAGAGAACGAAGTGACGCTTGGCATCGCGCAAGAACTGTCGGGCTCGATCCAGGCCCTCCAGAACCTCCCGGGCGCGATCTCCTGGATGCTGGACCGCACGGCTGAGCACCATAACGCCGACTTCGTCCTGGTCGACATGAGCCCCGGACTTGGGGCGATCAACCAAAACCTGTTTGCCACGAGCGACTACTTCATCGTCCCGACCAACCCCGATTTCTTCTCGGTCATGGCCATCGATTCACTATCGAACGTTATTCCGAGATGGCAGGACTGGGCAAGCCGTGCAGCGGAGAACGTCGTGCTACGCGACGCCGCATATCCGTTTCCGGCCCCAAATTCACGCTTCCTCGGCACCGTGATCCAGAAGTTTCGCCCTCGCAAGGGTGCCCCTTCCGCCGCGTTCGCCGAGTGGATCACCGAGATCCAAGCGCGCATCGATGACACGCTGCTTCCCGCACTCGACCGCGCCGGAATGCTCCTCGACCGCGAGCGATACACGGCATGCGGGATCGCTGACGACTACACACTCGGGGTCATCGCCGACTTCAACTCCTTGATCGCCGCATCGCAGCTCCACCAGACGCCGATCTTTGCCCTGACTGCAGAACAAATCGGAAAGGTCGGGGTAGTCCTGGAAGCAGCCGAGGGCTCGCGTGACGACTTCGGGCGCGAGTTCGAGGCGCTGGCCCGCCGAGTCCACTGTCTCACCGCGCCGTAGCTCCCGATGCCGGTCTCGGCGATCGACCACTTCGAGTCGAACCTCGACTGGGTTCGGAATCTCCTCGCACTGGCCCGAGCGTTGGATGCCTCAACCACGGACGCGGTGGACGTGGGCGATATTCAGCGCGCAGCAATCGTCATGGCCGTAAGCGCACTCGATCACTACGTGCACGAGCACACTCGACAAGGCATGTTCGAAGTTCTCAACGGGGCGAGACCTCGTACGCAAGCATTCGGCAAGTTCACCGTTTCGATGACTGCGCTGATCGAGGCGCGCTCGGATCCGACCACGGACGACTGGCTAGACGACGCAGTCAAGGCTCAGCACGGACACAAGCCCTTCATGAAGGCGGATGACATCGCTGACGCGCTCCGCCTGATCTCTGGCGCGCCACTCTGGCCAGCCGTCGGTGCTGCCCTTGGTAACGACGCGGCGACAGCAAAGGCCACCCTGAAGATCATCGTAGATCGACGAAACAAGATCGCTCATGAGGCAGATCTCGATCCGACCCAGCCAGGCGTCCGCTGGCCAATCTCGGATGGCATCGCAACAGATGCCGTCGACAAGGTGGAAGCGATTGTCCGGGCGATCGAAGCGTCGGTCTGAGAGGGAGCCCCAGGGGATGTACGCGGCCACGGGCACCGAGCCGGCACGGTGCCTCCGAGCACCTCGAGCTTCGAGCGCGACGGCTCCCAGCGCTTGAGCAGCACGGCCTCGGTGTGCACCTGCTGGACACCTACGCGCTCCAAGCGCGAGGCCAGCGAATCGACATAGCGATGATGGACCGCGCTTCCGGTCGCGCGGAGCCCGATCGCGTCCAACGCGTCCTTGCCACTCACGCCACTGCCCGGCCGCCATGAACTGGTCGGGGTTCACCCGCAGCGCGTCCCGCGAGTCGAGGATCGGGTCGGCCAGTGCGGTGAGGCAGCCATCACACGACGTGGAAGGCACACCCGCTACGGCACCTGCGACCGCAATGGCTGCGCCGCGGCGCAGCACCTCGCGACGCGCCGACCTCCGGTCAGCGGCTCTCGCCGCCATCCGTCTCCTCTCCTGTGCCTATGCGACCCTGTGGGCGGATCACGGACGTTGCCACGCGGCCCGCTGTCGGTGAGCACCCGACCGGGTGCGCTTTCCCCCCAATCCGGTGAAGTGCGTCAGGTCAGCCCGCGCGCTGCATAGGGTGCCGCACATGGGTCAGGGGTCGATCTCGCGGCGC
>JAODMX010000014.1 GCA_025464735.1 Frondihabitans sp.
CGGTATTCGCCCCCGTCACGTAGGTCTGGTGGTGCTTGTCGTGATGCAGCTCCATGATCTGAGCCGAGATATGCGGAGCCAACGCCGCATAGTCATACGGAAGGTCAGGAAGGGTGTATTCAGCCACGATCGGTCTCCTAGCTAGCGGGGCTTGCGTCGATGACGCACTCGTCTTGGGGGACGCTTGTCAGTGTAGTGACGACTCAGCGAACGGCGATCCATCGTTTCGTGAACGCTCAGGCAAGACTCACGTGAAGGTACCGGAACGGTCAGTCGAGGTCGAGGTCGGCGGGGAGATTCGCCTCGGTGCCCGGGATGCTGAGGTCGGCGGCCTTCTTGTCGGCCATGGCCAACAGACGACGGATGCGTCCCGCCACGGCGTCCTTCGTCATCGGCGGGTCGGCGTGATGGCCGAGCTCGTCCAAGCTCGCATCCCGATGCGCCAACCGCAGCTCTCCCGCGTAGCGCAAATGATCCGGGATGTCGTCGCTCAGGATCTCCATGGCCCGTTCGACGCGGGCGCAGGCTGCGACCGCGGCCTGCGCTGAGCGACGGAGGTTGGCGTCGTCGAAGTTCACAAGGCGGTTCGCGGTGGCCCGCACCTCGCGGCGCTGACGGAGCTCTTCCCACTCGGCGACGCTCTTGACGGCACCCATCTGGGTGAGCATCGCGCTGATCGCCTCGCCGTCGCGGATGACGACCCGGTGAACGCCGCGCACCTCGCGGGCCTTAGCCGAGATACCGAGTCGACCGGCGGCTCCGACCAGCGCCATCGCCGCCTCGTTGCCGGGGCAAGTGACTTCGAGTGCCGCGGAGCGTCCCGGATCGGTCAACGTGCCCTGCGCGAGGAAGGCGCCGCGCCAGATCGCAGCCAGGTCTTCCCGGGATCCGGTGGTCAGTCGGTTCGGGAGGCCCCGAACGGGACGACGGCGGGCATCCATCAGACCGGTCTGCCGGGCGAGGGTTTCGCCGGACTCATGGATTCGCACCAGGTAGTGGCTCGTGCGCCGCAGTCCGCTCGCGGCGATGACCGAGACGTCGCTCCGCGCGCCGTAGAGCTCGGCAAGGTCTTTGCGGACCCGCCGGGCCAGAAGCGCGCTGTCAAGCTCGGCTTCGACGGCGATTCGCCCCGAGATCACGTGCAGCCCTCCGGCGAAGCGGAGGATCGTGGCGACCTCTGCGGCGCGAACGGTGGTCTTGCTGACCTCGACGCGGGCGAGTTCTTCTTTGACGTCGGCAGTCTGGGCCACTACGGATTACCTCTTTACATGTTCAGGATTGATGGGGCGCGCGACGATCATTCTCGACCGAGATCGCGGTGCTTCACGCTGACGGCTACTCCCGGGAGTCCGCGCAGGTGAGCCGCCAGTTCGCCGACGAGGGTCACCGATCGGTGTTTTCCGCCCGTACAGCCAATGGCGATCGTAGCGTGTCTCTTGTTCTCTCGCTGATAGCCGGCCATGACCGGCTCGAGGGCTGCACCGAAAGCCGTGATGAACTCCCGTGCTCCGTTCTGGCCGAGAACGTAGTCGATCACGGGCTGTTCGAGCCCGTTCTTCGGCCTCAGATCAGGGATCCAGAAGGGGTTGGGCAGGAAGCGTGCGTCGCCCACCATATCGGCGTCGGCCGGCAGGCCGTACTTGAACCCAAAGCTGAGAACCGTCACCTGAACGCCCGCAGCCTCGGGGCCGGCGAATTTCTCGGTAATCGACGTCGCGAGCTGATGGATGTTCAGCTCGGAGGTGTCGATGATGATGTCGCTGGTCTCGCGAAGCTCTTCCATCCGGCTGCGCTCCGCCAGGATCCCGTCGAGGAGCGTGCCGCTGCCCTGGAGGGGATGCGGCCTCCTGACCTGCTCGAAACGCCGCACCAGGGCAGCGTCTGTGGCATCGAGGAAGAGCACACGTACCTTCGTCGGCATGGACTCCTGAAGGGCGCGCACGGCCTCCTGGGCCTCGCTGAAGAGACGGCCTCCTCGCACGTCGACGACGGCTGCGATTTTCGGCAGTGAATCGCCGGCCCTCTCGGCCAGGTCGATCAGGGGACGCAGCATTTGCGCGGGAAGGTTGTCGACCACGTACCAGCCGAGATCTTCGAGCGCATTGCCGACCGTGGACCGCCCTGCGCCCGACATGCCGGTGACGATCAGCACGTCTTGCTGCTCGGGGATGTCGCTCACGGAAATGGGGACCTTTCGGTAGCGGCTCGAGGACGTGACTGATCTTACTCGGAGGCCGACACGCCGATAGTGACCGCAGGATCCTGCGATTCGGCCTGACTTTCGACCGTGTCGTTCTCCGACGGGGCCGGGCCAAGTGTCGCCGTGATGCTCCTGGCGAGGGTCGGCCCGATCCCCTTGACTTCGGCGATCTCGTCGGCGGTGGCTTTCTTGAGGCGAGCCACGGATCCGAAGTGCTTCAGCAACACCCCGACCCGAGCCTTGCCGAGCCCGGGAATCTCGGCCAGCTGGGTCGCGATGTCACGCTTACGGCGCTGACGCTGGAACGTGATGGCGAACCGGTGCGCCTCGTCGCGGATGCGCTGGATGAGGAAGAGGGCGTCGGAGTTGCGAGGAAGGATCACCGGGAAGTCGTCGTCGGGCAGCCAGATCTCTTCGAGACGTTTCGCGATTCCGCAGAGTTGAATGCCGGTGACACCGAGATCGTCCATTGCGCGCTGTGCGGCGGCCACCTGCGGCTGGCCGCCGTCGACGATCAGGAGGTTGGGCCGATAGGCGAATCGCTTGCGCTGCTCCCCCACCTCCTCGATCGGTGCCGTCTCGTCATCGAGG
>JAODMX010000053.1 GCA_025464735.1 Frondihabitans sp.
AACTCCGCCCCGGCGGCGTCGTGGATCAGCCCCGTGGCCGACGTCAGCACCGGGTAGTCCTTCTCGGGCACGCCGTCGGCGGGGCGGACGTCGAAGTGCGCGACGTCAAAGCCCTCGCCGTGCAGCCAGTCCGCCATCGCGTAGTCGCCGCGCGAGTCGCCCACGGTGCGCCAGGCCAGCGGCGGCTCGCCGTCGTGCGACAGGAGGTCGAGGGCTCGCCGCGCACCGAGATCCTTGCCGAGGATCACGGACTCGATGTCGGTGGAGATGATCGTCGGGTCGATCCGCCACTGGATCTGGCCTTCAGGATCCGGTCGCTCGTCCCCGAGACGCGTCACCCCGAACCCGCGCCGGGTCAGTGCCTGCATCGCGAGTTCGTCGAAGGCGGGCTGGATCGATGCGAGGTACGTCGCCGAGTCGAGGCTCAGCTGCTGCTCGACCGAGACCATAGCCCGCTTGGTGTGATCGAAGAACACCGAGTCGCCGAACTGCGAGTCGACAAGCGACGACATCTCGAGGGCGAAGTCGGAGGGCATAGCGAGACTCGAGTCGACGTGGATCTCGCCGACGCCGGTCGGGCCGAACTGCGAGCCGATCGAGAACCAGACCGCGCCCTTCTCGCAGATGCCGTGCACACGGGATCCGGCGGGGAGACCCGCTTCGAGGAGCGGACGGACGACCTCGGTGCGGATGAACGCGTCGGAGCGACCGGTGTTGAAGACCAGAGGAATCCCGGCCGATGCGAGCGCGACGAGGTCGCGGGTGATCTCCGGAATGTTGATGCTGCGTGTCACGGGGCTGGCGATCGGCCCGTCGACATCGAGCAGGAGCCCGAGGGCTGGGACGGTGGTCGGGATCGTGACAGTCACCCGTCGATTATCTCAGGCGGGTCGGCCCTCAAGCGTCGGCGTACTCCGACGTCGACACGACCGACTGCGAGAAGATGAGCTCCTGGTAGGCGACCTCTTCGGCCTGCTTCTTGGCGCTGCGAAGACGAACGTCACGAAGACGCATCGGCTCGCTTGCAAGGTCGTCGCCCGCGAAGATCGGAATCAGCTCCTCGACGCGTTTGGCCACGCGCGACCCGAGCTCGGCGAAGAAGTCATCGCGGCCCTCCATCGCCAGGAAACGCCGCTCATCAGCGGCCCTCCACAGGTCTCGTGCAAGCTCCCCGTAAGCGTTCACTGGCCACCCCCGTTAGGTCTGAATCCGTGTGGTTCCACTTCACATCACATCCATCGACTCGGCATCCTCCCCAAGGTTGATACTGAGGGCTTTCGATCAGGTCGCAGGTACCAATGAAGTCAATATGAGAGCGACGGCGGCTGGCACGAATTGGAGCGCCGCGGCCTGCCGATAGCTGCGTCCGGTCGAGGCGAGCACGAGGCCGGCCACGGCCATGCAGGCCGTCCCGAAGATCACGATCGCCTTGCCCGCCGCGAAGGTGCCGCCGTGGTCCTCGAGCAGGACGATGCCGACCACGACCCCGACCGCAAGGGCCAGATTGTAGAAGCCCTGGTTGTACGCCATTGGGCGGATGGTGTCGGCTTCCGCCTGCGTCGCGATACCGAATCGGCCGTAGATCACGGGCCTCGTCCAGAAAATGCTCTCGAACAGGAAGAACACGATGTGCAGGAGCGCGGCGAGCGCCGCCACGGCCTGAGCTGCGACAAGCATGGGTGATCCTCTTTCGTCAGGAGAAGCATGAGGCACCCGGATCCTGATGGTCACCCGATCTCGGCGTGTCGCCCCGATCCATACTTCCCCCACGCACACGGGGTGGAGAAGACGGCGAGATGAACCTTTCCCGCACCCGTCTCGTGTGATCTAGTGGCTCCAGGCGCGACAAGCGACAACCGTCCCGCGACACCACGAAAGCACGACAGGAGGCAGGGCATGAGCAACGACGATGCGACCCTGCTCCGTGCCCTGCACGACGAACATGCTGCACCCCTGTGGCGGTACGTGGTCAGCCTGACGCACGATCAGGCCATGGCCCACGACGTCGTGCAAGAGACCCTGCTCCGCGCCTGGAAGAAGCCCGCGGTGCTCGACCAGAGCGAGTCGTCCGCGCGGGCGTGGCTCTTCACCGTGGCCCGCAACCTCGTCATCGACGACCGGCGAAGCGCGCGCCACCAGCACGAGCGCCCGACGGACGAACTGCCCGAGCGGCCGACGGCCGACTCCACGGACGCGTTGCTTCAGTCGTGGTCGGTTGCCGACGCGCTCGCCTCGATCGGGGCCGAGCACCGCGCCGTCATCGTCCACGCCTACTACGGCGGGCGCTCGGTCGCCGAGATCGCCCGTGAACTCGACATTCCGGAGGGGACAGTGAAGTCCCGGATGCACTATGGCCTCCGTGCCCTCCGGCTGGCCATGCAAGAACAGGGGATCACCCGATGACCCACGACGACCACTTCCTTCCCGGCGACCGCTTCGCGGACTGGGACGCCGCCTACGTGCTCGGCTCCCTCTCCCCGGCGGAGCGTCGCGACTACGAGGACCACCTGGCCACCTGCTACGACTGCTCGCGGTCGGTGGCGGAGTTCGCGGCGATGCCCGGCCTCCTGGCGGCCCTCCCCAAAGACG
>JAODMX010000059.1 GCA_025464735.1 Frondihabitans sp.
GTGAGCAACAACATGGGCGTCGACGGCAAGGGGCTCGGCCTGCTGCTCGAAAACGGCCAGGTGAGCAGGGTGCTCGCGTCGTACGTCGGCGAGAACAAGCTGTTCGCGGAGCAGTATCTCAGCGGAGCGCTCGATGTCGAGTTCGTGCCGCAGGGAACGCTGGCCGAACGTCTCCGCGCCGGCGGGGCAGGCATCCCCGCGTTCTACACGCCCACCGGAGTCGGCACACCCGTGGCCGAAGGGAAAGACGAGCGGGAATTCGACGGCACCCGCGCGATTCTCGAGCGGGGCATCACGGCGGACCTCGCACTCGTGCGGGCGCGCGAAGCGGACAACGAGGGCAACCTCCGATACCGACTCACCGCGCGCAACTTCAATCCGCTCGTCGCGACAGCGGGCAGGGTGACTATCGTCGAGACCGAGACGCTCGGGGAGGCGTTCCTGGACCCGAACGAGATCCACACGCCCGGCATCTTCGTGCAGAGGCTGGTGGTCGTGAGCGACGCCGAGAAGGACATCGAGCAGAGGACGGTGAGGCCACGTGTGGACGCGTGACGAGATGGCAGCGATCGCGGCGCGGGAACTGCGCGATGGCGACTACGTGAACCTGGGCATCGGAATTCCGACGCTGGTGGCCAACCACCTGCCGGACGGGGTGCGAGTGATCCTCCAGAGCGAGAACGGCATCCTCGGCATGGGTCCGTTCCCGTTAGAAGGAGACGAGGATGCCGACCTCATCAATGCGGGCAAGCAGACCGTCACGCTGCTCCCGGGCGCGTCCATATTCGACTCGGCGACCTCGTTCGGGATGATCCGCGGCGGCCATGTGGCGGCGGCGGTGCTCGGAGCGCTCCAGGTCTCGCAGTTCGGCGACCTCGCCAACTGGACGATCCCTGGCAAGCTGGTCAAGGGCATGGGCGGCGCGATGGACCTCGTCGCGGGCACCCCGCACGTGATCGTGGTGACTGAGCACGTATCGAAGGATGGCACTCCGAAGATCGTCGAGCGGTGCGATCTGCCCCTGACGGGCGTGCGCTGCGTCGATCGGATCATCAGCGACCGTGCGGTGTTCGACGTCACTGAGGTCGGACTGGTGCTGCGCGCGCTGAGTCCGGGCGAGACCGTCGATTCGCTGCGGGAGCTCACCGGCGCGCCGTTCACGGTAGAACTGGAGGAAGCGGCATGAGTGTGATCATCGCGGGCTTTGCCCGGACGCCGTTCACGCGCTTCACGGGCGCCCTGTCCGCGATCTCGGCCGTCGAGCTCGGCACCCACGCGATCCGGTCCGCGCTGATTCGCGCGGACGTGCCCGTCACGGATGTCGACCGTGTCTATGTGGGCCAGGTTCTCCAGGCGGGAGCCGGGCAGAATCCCGCACGCCAGTCCGCCGTCGCGGCGGGGATCCCGTTCACGGTCCCGGCCATGACGCTCAACGCCGTCTGCCTCTCTGGCATGGAGGCAGTCAGCGCGGCTGTGGCGCTCATCGAGAGCGGCAGGGCCGATGTCGTCATCGCTGCCGGACAGGAGTCGATGTCCCGGGCTCCGCACGCGTTCCCCGGCAGGGTCGGCACGCACTACGGCGCCATCGAGGCGATCGACACCCTCGAATTCGACGGGCTCACCGACGCCTTCGAACGCCGTTCGATGGGCGCCTCGACTGAGGACGGCAACACGGATTTCGCCATCACACGCGATGTGCAGGATGCGTGGGCGGCCGAGTCCCACGCCCGCTCGGTCACGGGGGCGGAGTTCCGCGACGGGGAGATCGAGCCGTTCGTGATCGAGTCGCGCAAGGGCCGCACGGTGATCGACGCCGACGACGGGGTCCGTGCCGAGACGACGGTCGAGACGCTCGCGACGCTGCGCCCGGCGTTCTCGCCG
Source organism: Frondihabitans sp. (assembly GCA_025464735.1). The sequence goes on from JAODMX010000059.1 coordinate 1,882, forward strand.
ACCGGCGGGATCACCGCGGGCAACTCTTCGCAGATCACCGATGGCGCCGCGGCACTCGTGCTGGTTTCGGCGCGGTACGCCGAGGCGCACGGGATCGCCGGCATCGCTACCATCGAGGCCACGGCTTTCGTCGCGGGTCCGGACGTGCGCCTGCACGCCCAGCCCGCGCACGCAATCGCGGCAGCGATCGATGGGCTCGACATCACCGTAGCCGACCTGGCCGCGGTGGAGATCAACGAGGCGTTCGCGAGCGTGGTCGTTCACTCCGTTGCTGCGCTCGGCGTGGACGGGTCGATCGTCAACCGTCACGGCGGTGCGATCGCGCTCGGGCATCCGATCGGGGCGTCGGGAGCGAGAATCGTCGGCACCCTTGCGCGCGACCTCGCCGAGCGTGGCGGTGGATCCTGGGGCGCCGCGGGGATCTGCGGTGGCGGCGGGCAGGGATCGGCCGTCGTGCTGCGTTCGATCAGCGCCTGATCGTGGCGAGCGTCTCTGCGATCGTCTCATCCCCCGAGCTCTTCGCGGCATGGCAGGCGCGCACGCCGGCGCCGGTCCAGCGCGTACGCCAGGGGGTCTGGAGCGTGCCGGTGCCGGTGCCGAACAACCCGATCCGCTACACGCTGTGCTACCTGCTCGTCGGGGACGATGGAGGCGTCGTGGTCGTCGACCCCGGCTGGGACAGCGACGAGGGAGAGCGTGCGCTGTTCGCGGGAATGGCGCTCGCCGGAGTCCGATCGGCGGACATCAGCGGGATCGTCGCCACCCACCTGCACCCGGACCACCACGGCCTCAGCCGACGGCTGCTCGACGCCGCGCCGGATGCCTGGGTCGGCATGAGCCCCGCCGAAGCGCGCTCTCTGGAGCTGCTGCGACAGACACCCGAGCAGCGCCTCGCATCCGAGAGAGCGTGGTGGATAGCGGCGGGCAGTGATCCCTCCGACCCGGCGATCGATCCCTCGGGCGCGGTGGACGAACGCACGCACATGTTCGAGACGATGCCCGCGCCCACCCTGCTCCTCGACGACGGAGATCCGATCCCGATCGCCGGGCGCAGCATGCGGGTGATCGCGACACCGGGGCACACACCCGGTCACATCTGCCTCGTCGACGAGAATGATGACCTCATTCTCACGGGAGACCATCTGTTGCCCCGCATCAGCCCGAATGTGGGCCTTCAGTCGACGGCGTCGGGCTCGCCGCTGCGGCAGTTCCTGCGCTCGCTCGAAACGCTGACCGCCTACGACTACGAGGCGCTGCCGGGTCACCAGTGGCGTTTCCGCGCGGCACCCGCCCGCGCCCGTGAGCTCATCGAACACCACAGGGTCCGACTCGCAGAGGTCCTGGCGCTACTGGCGAACACGCCGATGACGGCCGCCGCGCTCGCCCCCGCCCTGTCGTGGGCGCACGGCTGGCACGAGCTGGGTCCGTTCCAGCGGCGCGCGGCGGTCGCGGAGACGATCAGCCATCTCGTGTACCTGGTGGAGGAGGGACGCCTGACCGCCCAGGGGATCGCCCCTGTCGTCTACTCGGCGCGAACGGCTTAGAACAACCAACCGATTGGCTGGTAATATGGGATCCGTTCCGACCGACGGAGAGAGGACGAGATCCGATGGTGAAGTCGCACACCGATCTATCCAACTGGGGGCGGTGGGGCGCCGACGATGAGCGGGGCACCCTCAACCTGCTGACGCCGGCGGGGCTGGTGGCCGCCGCTCACCTGATCCGCGACGGGAAGGTGTTCGAGCTGAGCATCCCGGTCAGCAATGACGGGCCGAACTACGGCGGCCTGCGCAGCAACCCCGTTCACACGATGACCCAGCTGCCGGGCGAGGCGTGGGATCCGGCGCTGCTCGAGACGGCGGACGACCTGATCGTGATGTCGTTGCAGGCCGAGACGCAGTGGGACAGCCTGGCCCACGTGGGCTACGGAGGCTATCTCTACAACAACGTGCCGAGCTCCAGCGTGACCGCGCGATTCGGCGCCGAGCGCAACGGAATCGACAGGCAGGTGCCCGGTCCGCTCGGCCGCGGGGTGCTGATCGATGTCGCGCACTCCCGCGGGGTCGAGTGGCTCGAGACGACGGATCCCGCGATCACGCCCGAGGAGCTCGATCGGGTTGCGGCGGAACAGGGTGTCGAGGTGCGCTCGGGCGACATCGTGCTGGTGCGCACCGGATGGCGGCGCAAGGCGATCGTCGAAGGCTGGTCCCACGAATGGATCGAGACCAACCCCGGCCTGACCCAGGAGTGCGCGCACTGGCTCTCCTCGCACGAGGTCGTCGCGATCTGCTCCGACAACCACTCGATCGAGCAGGTTCCGATGGCGGACCCGGCGACGATGTTCCCGCTGCACGGCATCCTCATCCGCGACCTGGGGATGATGCTCGGCGAGCTGTTCGATCTCGAGGAGCTCGCCGCGGACTGCGCTGCGGATGGGCGCTGGGAGTTCTTCTTCGTCGCGCCACCCCTGAAGGTGGCGAACGGCGTGGGCTCCCCGGTCACACCGCTCGCGATCAAGTAGGCGTCAGAACGGCAGGTCGTATCCCGCGATCAGCGACGCGATGCGCCAGATGCCGTCGGACTCCCGCGCCATCCGTACCTCGTAGAAGCCGCAGGTGACCGGCACGATCGCGTCGGTGCTCGACGACACGAGCAGGTGATAGGTGTGGATCGTCGCGGCATCGTCACTCTGGTTCGTGACCATTGGGTTCATGATCATGTGTCGCCGCTGGTCGTGCTGCCGCGGCCAGAAACCCGACATGTACTCGACCACGGCATCACGGCCGGTGAACGGTCCGACGATAGTCTCGTTGCGGATGTTCGCCTGCCACGTCGCGTCGGCGGTGAAGCAGTCGGCGAGCAGGTCAGGCCTGCGCTCGTCGAAGGCCCAGGCGTAACGGGACATGCGATCGGCGATCGCCGTGCGTGCGCGGGCGGTCTGCTCGTCCGCGCCGTCGAGGGGCTGGAGGTGGAGCACACCCGAGGCGTGCGCCCATGCGGGCCCGGTGTCGCTCATGCGATTCTCCGATCGTGAATGGATGTCGCGTCAGAACGCGAGATCGCCGCCTTCGAAGAGGTCGTCGATCAGCCAGCGCCCATCGTCGAGCACGAGCCGCACCCGGTAGAACGAGGTGAGCACCGGGCGCAGTTCGTGGTGCACGGACAGCAGCAGCAGCGAGCAGATCGCGGTCGCGTTGGTGGGCGTCAGTCCGTCGACCTGCATGCTCATGATGAGATGTCGACGCTGGTCCTCTTGCCGGTCCCAGTACGAGCTCAGCCATGCGACGATCTCGTCCCGGCCGCGGGTGGGGGCCACCTGGCTGCCATCGCCGAAACTGCCGTGCCACACCGCGCCGGCGGTGAAGCACGCGGCGAGCAGGTCACGCCGACGCTCGTCGAACGCCCACGCGTAAGCGTGGATGCGTTCGGCCACCTGCACACGCTGCGCGTCTGCATCCGCCTTGTCGGCCGTGCCCGGCACGAGCGGGAGGTCGCCGCTGGCGAAGCCCCACGCCGGTGCGGGGATCAAAACGGACAGTCCCACCCGCCCCGAAGATGCGAGAGGCGCCAGACGCCGCCCTCGTCCTTCACCAGATCGAAGCGATAGGGGCCGACCGTGACGGGGCTCGTCTCCGCGTTCATCGACGACATCAGGAGCAGGTAGGCGTGCGCCTGCGCGGAGCTGCCGGTGTATGCGTCGATGATGACGTTGGTGAAGACGTGCCGGCGCTGGTCCTCCTGGTTCGGCCAGAACTCGCCCATGAATCCCTGGATGGCTGCCCGGCCGTTGAAGGGACCGACGTGCTCGGTGCCCATCACCCAGCCCTCCCAGATGCCGTCCTCAGTGAAGCATTCGCCGATGCCCTCGATGTTGCGCTCGTCGAATCCCCACGCGTAGCGGAATATCCGGTCCATGATCAGTACCCGATCGACCCCCGGATCACCGTCGCTCGCGGATCCCGGTCCGACCTTGCTGAGCCCCAGCGTGCGGCTCCAACCCGGCACCGGTCGCTGTTCTGCGTCACTCATGTGCACCTCCCTGTATCACATCCAATGTGCATAACTCCAAACCAACCATACGGTTGATTCGCGCAGTTGGGAATGCGAAACTGCTGGAAGTCGCGAGGACGCGACGGAAGAGGACCGCGACATGGATGCTTCGCCTACCCCGTATCTCGAGGAAGCGATCGAACCCGAGCTGCCGATCCTCGACGCGCACCACCACGTGTGGGACGACCTCAGCAACCCGCTGGCGACGCATTACCCGCTCGAGAGCCTGCTGGGCGACCTCCAGGCCGGCCACAACATCGTCGCATCCGTCTACGCCGAGTGTTCCGACCACTACCGCGGCTCCGGACCCGAAGAACTGCGGCCGGTCGGGGAGACCGAGGCCGTCGCCGCGGCCGCCGCGCCCCCGGGTGTGATGGCGGCCATCATCGGATACGCGGACATGACCCTCGGGCGAGCGGTCGAGCCGGTGCTCGAGGCGCACCGCGAGGCGGGGCGTGGCAGGTTCTCCGGCATCAGGCATTCGACGGCATGGGACCCGCACCAGGATGTTCCGAACTCGGCCAGGAAGTCCCCTCCCGGCCTGCTCGTCAGCCCCGCGTTCGTCGACGGCGTGCGCACGCTCGGCGATCTCGACATAACGTTCGACGCGTGGATGTATTTCCACCAGCTGCCCGAACTCGTGACCCTCGCCCAGCGAGCGCCGGGAACCCAGATCATCGTCGATCACCTCGGGGGCCCGGCTGGTGTCGGGCACTGGGCGACGCACCGCGACGATATGCTCGAGGCGTGGCGCGAGAATATCGCGGCCCTGTCGCTCATGCCGAATGTCGCGATCAAGATCGGCGGCCTGGGCTTCCCGTGGTTCCTCACCGACGAGGTGTCGGCCGACCTCGTGGACTCGGATGCAATCGCGGCCTACTGGCGGCCAGAGATCCAGCACTGCATCGAATCGTTCGGCCCTGATCGCTGCATGTTCGAGTCGGACTTCCCCGTCGACGGTCGTCTCTGCGACTACGTGACGCTGTGGAATTCGTTCAAGAAAGCATCATCCGACCTCGATCCGAGGGAGCGCGATGCGGTTTTTAGGGGCTCAGCGGCCCGCATTTACCGCATCGATACAGAAACTGGTAGCGCGCTTGCGCGAGATGACCTATCGTTTGGTTGATACACCAAGGGTCCCCGCCGGATCCCCATCGTTAACGACAAAGAGGTCACAGATGAACAAGCGAATTCCCCTCATCACCTTGGCAACTGCTGGTGTCCTGGTGCTGGCAGCATGTGCCAGTTCGGGCAGCCCCAGCGGAGGATCTACCAGCGGTGGCTCAGGCTCCGGAGACTCCTCGCCGATCAAGATCGGCATCGTCACCCCCCTGAGCGGCGCCTACGGCTCGGAGGGCCAGGAAGAGGTGCGCGGCATGCAGCTCGCCCTCAAGGCCAATGGCAACAAGGTCGGTAACCACCCCGTCACCCTCGTCACAGCAGACGGATTCGTTGCGAACGATGCCATCGCCGCGGTCGACCGGCTCGTGAGCCAGGAGCATGTCAACATCATCACGGGCACCTACGCGACGCCGACCTCGTTGGCGGGCAGCCAGGAGGCCGCGAAG
>JAODMX010000104.1 GCA_025464735.1 Frondihabitans sp.
GACATGTGGGACCTCACCGTCGCTAACGACCACGACTTCCACATCGTCACCACCGCATCAACCGTGCTCGTCCACAACTGCCCTGCAAGCGACGGGTCAGGGCCAGGGATGAATAGCGCGGAGGCACGGTCGGCTGCAAAGGATCTTGGCTATAAGCCAACGAAGCAGTTGGTAAAGGGTCAACAGGTATTCCAGCGTGGAGGAAAGTTCATTAGTCAAGACGTCGATAGTCATTCCGGCGGTGTCTGGAAGATGGCCAATTCGCCTGAGGCGCTCGCAAGCAAGGCCGGTCGCTTGGGCACGTACGACGGCGATCTAAACTGGATCGGTCCCTAGGGAGAACGGCTTCTATGAGCGCATACGAATGGCCATACTGGTCCATTGATATTCCAGGTCTAACAGAAAGAGAAGCCAGATCGGTAGTTGAACATCTCCCAACCCTTGGAATCGAGGGGGAAGGGATCATGGTCGATCCAAGGTTCTTTGTGACCGTACACTTGGATCGCGATTCAGCTCAGGCCATTCTTGAAGCGTTGCGCATGGCGCAAGGTGACCCAAATCTCGTCGGCGATACTCGCTCGACCATGGATGGCCTGTACGATAATTTCCGCGAACTAATAGCCGGATTGGCGGGGTAGGACCGGGGAATCCGTGGACTATTCCGCCAATGGATCAATGGATTGATTCTTCACTTGGGCGACTGAAGCGCGAGAACTCGCTGCTCGGTGACTCGATCCACCTCAATGAACCTGGATATGTATCTGGCGAAGCGCACGAAGTGTTGCCAATGACTAGAGCCCTGTGGAAGAGGTGGTTCTCGATTGTCGAGCGGATTCGACTGATTACAGGGCAGCCTTCGCGGTTCCGTTGCGACCGACCGAAGCTCTGTCCACTTGTCTACGAAGAAGGAATGAGCTTGGCTTATGCCAGCGAGTTTGAGGGTTATTCCGTCCGAGTAGAAGCGCTTAGTGCCAAGGTCGATGACGGCGCTGTTGTCGCTCGCTACAGCTGCTTCAGAGACCCCGAATCGCGGAGGGGGCTGCTGAGGGTTTCGTTGACTCCTGTGTCTGGGTTCTGTGTGGTTCGCTCTCGCTTCGTGCTCGGCCAGTCGAGCGTTTTCATCGCCACGGTCAGCGACAAGGTGCGGCGATCTCAGGGCGAGGGGTTGTCCTGGTCGTGGGGCGACCATGTCGTCGTTGCAGGACTCCCTCGGATCGGGCCTCGCCCTGACCGACGTCGGTGACTGTTGCATACCCCAACCGCGACGTCCCATTCGGCGACCGACCCTCCCTCGCAGTGGCCGCGGGTGCCCCCACCCCTACCGAACCCGCCGCGCCGACAGCACGCCGCTGACCCCGAGCACGAGCACCGAGCCGAACACGACGAGCATCGGCACCGTCCAGCCGGCGGACGCACCGTGCACGGCACCGACGACCAGCGGGCCGAGTGAGGCGATCGCGTAGCCGCCGCCCTGCACCAGCGCGGAGAGGCGTCGAGCCTCGATGTCGCTCGTGACGAGGCGCACGATGATGATGAAGATGATCGTGATTCCGCCGCCCTGGGCGATGCCGCCGAAGATCGACCAGACGAGCCAGAGGTGCGGAGCGAACAGCAGGCCGAGGGGCATGACCATCCAGAACAGGCTGACCAGGGCCACGATGATCACGGGACGCAGCCGGAGCGACAGCACGGGCACACCGAGTGCGCCGACGACCGCCAGGATCTGGAAGACCGACGAGCTCGCCCCGGCTCCTGCGCGGGTGAGGCCGACCTCGTCGTGCAGGAGGGTCGGGATCCAGGCAGTGAGCCCGTAATAGCCGAACGCCTGGCCGGCGAACGCCAGCGTGAGACCCCAGGTCGAGAAGCGGCGGTAGAGCGAACGGTTCGCGCGGGCGTCGGCGTCGCTCTCGAGCAGGCTCTCGTCGCCGATCGAGACGGTCCGGGGCGAGGATCCGGAACGCACGACCGGGATGCTCGCCGTGATGACCTCGATGGGCCCGGTCTCGAGGCTCGCCCGGGGCACGGGTGGTTCGCCTGTTCCGAGCAGGGCGGTTCGCGGCCCCACGGCGACGCTCCACACGATCCCGGCGATGATGGCGAACGCGCCCCAGACCAGAAGGGCCGGGGGCCAGCCGATCGACTGCGCGATGGGGGCGGTGCCGAGCGACGTGATCATCGAACCGACGTTGAGCGCGGAGGTGTAGACGCCGGTGATGAAGCCGGCGCGTTCGGGGGAGAAATCGCGGCGAATCACAACGGGCAGGACGACGTTGCCGACCGTGATCGAGACGCCCAGCACGATGGTGCCGAAGACCAGGAGGAACTGGCCCCCCGCCGACCGGAGCAGGGTGCCCAACAGCACACCGAGGAGGCTGATGGTGACGGCGCGCTCCGCTCCGAGGCGGGCGATCACGCTCGAGGCGAGAGGGCTCGCGAGGGAGAAGCAGAGCACGGGGATGCTTGTGAGAAGGCCGGCGACGAGCGCCCCGAGACCGAGGTCGGACTTGATGACGTCGAGAACCGGGGCCGTGGCCACGATCGGGCCGCGCAGATTCAGCGCGACGAGAATGATCGCGAGGGTGAGGAGCCAGGCCGCGGGCGACCGGATGACCGAGGCTCGGCTCATGCGGACGTCGCGGCCGGTGCGGTGTCGTGGCCCGCGCCCGCTGCGCCAGCGCCCGACGCAGCTGCGCCCGACGCACCCGCACCCACGACCGACGGAAGGCCGAGTAGCGAGGCGAGATCTTCAGGATCCTTGGCCACGGCGATTGCCCCGACCCGCTCCTCAAGGCTGCCGTAGCCCCACTCGACGATGATTGTCGGCACGCCGTGCGCGGCGGCGCCTTCGACGTCGTGGCTGCGGTCGCCGACGAGCACGGGGCGCGACACGTCGACGCCGCGGGCGGTGAGCCGGGCGAGGGCCTCTTCGACGACGTCGGCCTTCGCACTGCGGACTTCGTCTTCGCTGGCGCCGGTGATGACGTCGAGGTATTTCGTCAGGCCGAAGTGGTCGAGCATGACGAGGGCCGGGCCCTCGGGCTTCGAAGTGGCGAGGGAAGTGGGGATTCCGGCGGCATGGACGCGACGGAGCAGACCTTCGATGCCGGGGAACGGTCGGCTGTCGAGGGCACCGACCGCGAGGTAGTGGCGTCGGTAGAGGCGCATGGCGTCTTTGAGGGCGGCGCCTTCGAGGCCGATCTTGATCGTGAAGCTCTCCGCGAGCGGCGGCCCGACCCAGGTGAGCAGCTCGGCGGGCGGAGGCACCGGGAGACCGAGCTCTTCGAGGGTGAAGGCGAGGGTCGCGGTGATTCCGGGGGCGGAGTCGGCGATCGTGCCGTCGAGGTCGAACAGGACGGCGGAGTAGGGGAAGGTGGCGGCACTCATCGCCCCAAGCCTACGGGCGGCAGAGGGGCGGGCGCCGCGGGGTTACCTGCGCGACGGGGCGTCTTCTTTGAGCATGCTCAGGATGAGGCGTGCGACCGTGCCGCCCATCTCGGCCACGATCTCGCGCTCTTCGGCAGTGAGGTCGTCGGTGCTGAGCGGCTGGCGCGCGATGCGGTCGAGGTCGACGACCGGGGACGGCTGCGCGGCCGCCGCCTGGTGAGAGGTGCGGCGCGGCGTCGGCGTCGCAGCGGCCGGCGCCGTGGCCGTCGACGCACCCGTCCCAGCACCCGCGCCAGGCATCGACGGAGCCGTGGCCCGGTCGAGGTAGCGCGAGAGCGTCGTGATCGGGGAAAGGGTGCGGCCGGGCTTCGGCCGGATGTCGGCCACGACCTGATCGAAGAGCGGGTTGGCCGAAGCGGCGTGCTGGCTGTAAATCGGGCTGACGGTCATGGCGGGGTTCCTCTCGGGCGTGTATTTCACATCCTACGAGGAATTATCACGAAGTCAATATGTATTTCAGATTTCCTTGAGTCTCAAGAGGGTCAGAACAAGCGTGCGTGCCCGTCGTCCATCCCGCGCAGGGCATCGTAGTCGAGGATGACGCAGCGGATGCCTCGGTCTTCCGCCAGGGTGCGCGCCTGCGGCTTGATCTCCTGAGCAGCGAACACGCCGGCGACGGGTTTGAGGTGGGGATCGCGGTTCATCAGCTCGAGGTACCGCGTGAGCTGCTCCACCCCGTCGATGTCGCCGCGACGCTTGATCTCGACCGCGACCGCACCGCCGGCGGCATCCCGCGCAAGGATGTCGACCGGCCCGATCGCAGTCATGTACTCCCGGCGGACGAGGGTGTGGCCCTCACCGAGTACCTCGATCTGCTCCGCCATCAGCTTCTGCAGGTGGGCCTCGACGCCGTCTTTCACGAGTCCGGGATCGATGCCGAGTTCATGGGCCGACTCGTGCAGGATCTCGTAGATCGACACCACGAGGACGTCGGCCGTCTTCGCCTGGGTGACCTTCCAGATCTCGGTGACGCCCG
>JAODMX010000112.1 GCA_025464735.1 Frondihabitans sp.
GGCGGGCACGGAGAGCGAAATCTCAATGCACATCCTCGATTCCGTCGACGCAGCATCGCTGCGCAACGACATCCCGGACTTCCGCGCCGGCGACACCGTCAAGGTGCACGTGAACATCGTCGAAGGAAACCGCTCGCGTATCCAGGTCTTCCAGGGTGTCGTCATCGGTCGCCAGAACGAGGGCGTCCGCGAGACCTTCACGGTCCGCAAGGTCAGCTTCCAGGTCGGCGTCGAGCGCACCTTCCCGGTGCACTCCCCGGTCATCGACCACATCGAGCTCGTCAGCCGCGGCGATGTCCGTCGCGCGAAGCTCTACTACCTCCGCGAGCTTCGTGGCAAGAAGGCCAAGATCAAAGAGAAGCGCGACAACTAGTCGCCGCACTCAGCACTTTCGTAAGATCCGAGCTCCCCGCCCAGTAAGATTCTGCGGGGAGCTCGGGTGGTTAAATGACAGATAACAGTTCAATCGCTGGTGGCGACATGCCGCTTCAGCAGGGCACATTCGTGCAGTCGATCCGGCGGGGGCTCCGGCTCGATCACGCCTCGCACGCCGCGGGGCCCTCGGACGACGCGTCGCCCAGCAGGGCCGCTTCTGCTACGAGACGGCACTCCGCGTCGGGTGACGATGGCCAGAACGATTCGCCGCCGCCTCGCAAGGGTGGCGCCGGGCGATTCGTGCGAGACATTGTCATCATCTTCCTGGCCGCTCTCCTCATCTCGTTCCTGATCAAGACGTTCCTGGTCCGGTCGTTCTACATCCCGTCCGGGTCGATGGAGAACACTCTCCAGATCAACGACCGGATCATCGTCGATGAGCTCGTTCCGAACGTCATTCCCCTCAAGCGCGGCGACGTCGTGGTCTTCACCGACCCGGGTGGGTGGTTGACGAGCGCAGAGACCGCGCCCACCACGTCGGGCAACCCGGTCGTCGACGGGATCCAGTGGTTCCTGACCCAGGTCGGGCTCGGCACACAAGACAGCAACGACCACCTCATCAAGCGGGTTATCGGGCTGCCGGGCGACAAAGTCGCCTGCTGCAACGCGTTCGGTCAGATGACCGTGAACGGTGTTCCCCTCCAGGAGCCCTATACGAAGCTCCCGGCCGGAGTGACGCGCGAGTCCCAGAACGACTTCTCCGTCACGGTTCCGGCGGGTGAGCTGTGGGTGGAGGGCGACAACCGGTACGACTCGGCCGACAGCCGGTATCAGACCAACACGCCGAGCAAAGGGTTCGTCCCCGAGTCCGACGTCGTCGGCAAGGCGTTCGTGATCACCTGGCCCGCCAGTCGATGGTCGTGGCTGAGCAACTATCCGAGCGTGTTCCAAGGCACCGACAAGCGCAAATGAGACGATTGCTCCCATGATGGCCGTCGTTGATCCCACCCTGGAATTCGAGCGCGAACTCCACGCGAGCGGAGCGGCCTGGGTCGTGGGCTGCGACGAGGTCGGGCGGGGAGCAATTGCGGGTCCGGTTGCGGTCGGCCTCAGCGCCGTTCTCGCGACGTGCCCCCCGTTGCCCGTCGGGATCCGCGACAGCAAGCTCTTGAGCGAGAAACGCCGCGAGGCGCTCTATCCCGAGGCCCTCGACTGGAGTCACGCCTCCGCCGTCGGTCTGGCGGACGCCGCCGAGGTGGACGCGCTCGGCATCATCCCGGCGCTCGGGCTGGCGGGCAGAAGGGCGCTGGCTCAGCTCCACGAGGCGGGGGTCCGGATCCTTGACTCAGTCGTCCTGCTCGACGGCAACCACGACTACCTGACACCTGCTTTGTCGTCCGCGCCACGCGTCGTCACGCGGATCAAGGCCGACCGCGACTGCGCATCGGTGGCGGCGGCATCGGTGATCGCCAAGGTCCACCGTGATCGTCTGATGATCGGCCACGACTCTGACCACCCGGGCTACGGCTGGAGCAACAACAAGGGCTACGGTTCCGCAGCCCACTTCGCTGCCCTCCACGACCTCGGGCCATCGCCTCTGCATCGGCTGACCTGGCTGCATTGACGTCGGCGCTGAGGTCGGCGCTGAGGTCGGCGCGCAGCCGCGCGGATGCGTAAGATGAGGGCTCGATGGAAGACGACGAGTTCGAAGATTACGACCGCGAGGTCGAGCTGGCGCTGTACCGCGAATATCGCGACGTGGTGTCGCAGTTTCGCTATGTCATCGAGACGGAGCGGCGCTTCTACCTGGCCAACGAAGTCGAGCTCGTCCGCCGCGACACAGAGCACGATTTCTACTTCGAGCTGACGATGAACGACGTCTGGGTATGGGACGTCTATCGTTCCGACCGTTTCGTCAAGTCGGTCCGGGTCCTCACCTTCAAAGACGTGAACGTCGAAGAGCTCACGACTCGCGACCTCGAGCTTCCCAAAGAGCTGGCGCTCGACGAATAGGCCGCGGGTGGAGAGCAGAAGTCTCTTTTCCTCCACAGGCGAGCTTCCGGATCCCGTTCTCCACAGATCCTGACGGCGCCCGTTTCGCCGCACTCATCTCCGCGATTCTCGACTCAGGAGGTCGAGATGACGACGAGAAAAGAACTGGGTCGACGCGGCGAAGACATCGCGGCGATGTATCTGCGCGATGTGGGCTTTCGCATCGTGGAGCGGAATTGGCGGTGCCCCGAAGGGGAGATCGACATCGTGGCGATCGACGACGACGACGTGGTCGTCGTCGAAGTGAAGGCGCGGCGCGGTCACGCTTCCGGCCATCCGCTGGAGGCGGTGACTCCCGCAAAGGTCTCACGGCTGCGGCGCCTGGCTGCCGCGTGGACGCTGGCTCATCCGACACCGCAACGGGGGCTGCGGATCGACGTGATTGGGGTCACGATGGGGCGTCCCGAGGGCGAGATCATTCATCACGTCGAGGGGGTCGGCGCGTGAGCGTCGCTCGTACGCGGGTGGTCTCGTTGCTCGGCCTTCGGGGTGCGGTGGTTGAGGTCGAGGCCGACATCAGCGATGGCTTGCCGAAGTTCATGATCATCGGCTTGCCGGACGCCTCTCTCGGCGAGGCTCGCGATCGGGTGCGCTCGGCCGCGAGCAACTCCGGGTGCCCGTTGCCGCCTCGAAAATTGACGATCAACCTGTCCCCGGCGTCCCTTCCCAAGCAGGGTTCCGCGTTCGACCTCGGCATCGCGGTGGCCGCGTTGGCAGCCGCCGACCTCATCGAGCCCGAGTCCATCCAGAGGGTCGTCCATCTCGGTGAGCTGGGGCTCGACGGTCGATTGCGTCCGGTCAACGGCGTTCTCCCCGCTGTCCTCGGCGCGCAGAGAGCCGGAGCCGAAATCGTCATGGTCCCCACCGCGAACGGTGACGAGGCCTCCCTCGTTCCCGGAATCCGCGTGGTCGAGGTCGCGACGCTGCGAGACGCGGCGATCTGGCACGGCGGCGACCTCACGCCCGAGCAGGCCGACCCGATCCTCCTCCCCGACGATGGCGAAGACACTGCTGCGGTTCCCGAACTGGGTGACGTGATCGGCAATGCCGCAGCCGTCGAGGCGCTCATCACGGCGGCCGCGGGCGGCCATCACCTTCTCATGGTCGGTCCTCCCGGCGCGGGCAAGAGCATGCTTGCCGCACGCCTGCCGGGCATCCTTCCCGATCTTGACGTCGCAGGCGCCCTCGAAGTGACCTCGATCCGATCGCTCAGCGGGCGAGCCGTTCGAGGTGCCCTGGAGATGCGGCCGCCGTTCGAGAGCCCGCACCACACCTGCAGCGCGGCCTCGCTCATCGGCGGAGGCAGTGCCGTCTTGCGCCCCGGTGCCGCATCGCGATCCTCGCGCGGAGTCCTGTTCCTCGACGAGGCTCCCGAGTTCGCCCCGACCGTTCTCGACTGTCTCCGTCAGCCCCTCGAATCAGGCGAGATCGCCATTCATCGGGCCAAGAGCGTGGCGACTTTTCCCGCCCGGTTCCAACTCGTGCTCGCCGCCAATCCGTGCCCTTGCGGCCAGTACGGCTCGCGCGACGTGGCATGCACCTGCTCGCCGAACGAGCGCCGTCGATACCTGGCGAGGCTCTCGGGGCCATTGCTCGACCGGATCGACATCCAACTGCGGGTGGGGCGGATCGGATCGACGCAGTTCCGGATGGCTGACGACGCGGCCCTGCGCACGGTCACGACGGCCGAAGCACGCCTCCGAGTCGCCGAAGCGCGAAGCAGGGCGAAGCGGCGACTCCGGGGCACGCCCTGGTCACTCAATTCCGAGGTCCCCGGAAAATGGCTCCGGAGCGGCGGCAATCAGTTGTCGCCTGACGACACCTCCGTTGTCGATCGTGCGCTCGAGTCGGGCTACCTCACCATGCGGGGATACGACCGGGTGCTCCGGATCGCCTGGACCTTGGCCGACCTCGCCGCCGTCTCCCGGCCCGACGGTCGGCACGTGGCCGGCGCTCTCTCGCTTCGGAGGCCGATGTGATCGGCGGAGCGGCGTTCGAAACCCTTGACGCCCGCGAGATCCAACGCCTCGTCGCTCCGCTCCGCTCGGAGTCGGCGGGCAACCGTGCGGCCGGCCTCGAGGACGTGTTCGCCGCCGCCTGCTGGTCGTGCCTGGTTGAACCGGGCGACGCCGTCGGTGGTCTCCTGCGTGCGGCGCTCGGTCCGCTCGGCGCGCTCGACGCTCTCTCGGGTTCCGACGACGACATCCGTGCTCGGCTGACGGCCAAGGGCGTGGTCGAACATGATCGCATCGACCTGGCCGCCGCCCGCGCCCGCTGGCAGCCGCGTCTGACCGCCATGCGGTTCCGCGGAGCATTTCACGCAGCGCGCGTGCTCGGCATTCGCCTCGTCGTCCCCGGCGACCCCGAGTGGCCAGCCGGGCTCGACGACCTCGAGGTCCACGGCCCCGCAGCGCTCTGGATCCGAGGCGACGTCGGAGCACTGTCCCGCGGGCCGAGTGTCGCGATCGTCGGGTCGCGCGCGGCGTCCGCTTACGGCGAGCAGGTGTCATCCGAATTGGCTGCCGGAGTCTCCGCCCAGGGCGTTGCGGTTCACTCCGGCGGTGCCTACGGTATCGACGGCATGGCGCATCGGGCGGTTCTCGCGTCGGGCGGCACGACGGTCGCCGTGATGGCGGGCGGCGTCGATCGGTTCTATCCCGCCGGGCACCACGATCTGCTCAGCCGGATCGCCGAACGCGGCGCGATCGTGTCTGAAATGCCCTGCGGCACCAGCCCGAGCCGCTGGAGGTTCCTGCAGCGGAATCGTCTGCTCGCGGCCGCGACCGGCGGCACCGTGGTGGTCGAAGCGGGTTTCCGGTCGGGGGCCCTGAACACGGCGAACCACGCGAGAAGTCTCGACCGGCCGGTCGGTGCGGTGCCCGGCCCCGTCACCTCGCCCGCGTCTGATGGCTGCCATCGGCTCCTCCGCGAGCCCGACGTCACCTGCATCACCGGGCCACGAGATCTTCTCGGCATGATCCAGCCGAGTTTCCTCCTGGCACAGCCGCCTGACGCGATAAAGCGGGCGGCTCCCGAGTCTCTCAGAGTGCTCGACGCGCTGAGCGGGCGACGGGCGCGCGACGAGGCTCACGTCGCCCGGTTGAGCGGCCTCGACCAGGCGGAGGTCCGTGCGACGCTAGCGGTGCTCGAGATCGAGGGCGTCGCGCGGGAGAACGGCGAGGGGTGGCTCCGCGTGGCACGCTGAGCGCCTCCCGGCGAGTGAAGGCACGCTGATTAGGCTGGCCACGTGACTTCTTCTGGGCTGTCCCCTCGACCCGACTTCACGATTGCCCACCTCAGCGACACGCACTTCCTCGCCGGCAAGGCGCCGTGGGGCGGGGTAATCGACACCGACGCGCAAATCGGCAGTGCCCTGAGGCAGCTCGAGCGTTCCGGCCGGACGCCCGACGCCATTGTGATCACCGGTGATCTCACCGATCTCGGCGAACCCGAGGCGTACGCGCGGCTTCGTTCGCTCGTCGAGCCGGTCGCCCACGACCTCGGGGCAACCCTCGTCTGGGTGATGGGCAATCACGACGAACGCCCGCATTTCTCCCGGGAGCTCCTCGATCGAGAAATCGACGGGCCCGCCGAAGACCACCCGCAGGACCGCGTCTACGACGTCAGAGGGCTCCGGATCGTCTCGTTCGACAGCACGGTCCCCGGCTATCACCACGGCGATGTCTCCCCGCAGCAGCTCGAATGGCTGGCAGGAGTCCTGGCCGACCCCGCCCCTCATGGCACACTTCTGGCGCTGCATCACCCGCCCATCAAGACACCGCTCGAACTCATGAACGTGCTGCAGCTGCGCCACCAGGACGACCTCGCGGATGTGCTGCGCGGCACTGACGTCCGGGCGATCCTCGGCGGCCACCTCCACTACTCCACCTTCGGACTCGTCGCAGGGATCCCGGTGTCGGTCGCCTCCGCGACCTGCAACACGATCGACCTCGCTGCTCCGCGTCGGGAGCTCGTGCAGGTCGACGCACTTCGCACGTTCTCCCTCGTGCACATCTACCGCGACGGCATCACCCACTCGAGCGTGCCGGTCGACGAGTACGAGCCCGTCGAGCGGCTCGACAGTGGCTTCCTTGCTCGAATCGAAGCCATGACGCCGGAGCAGCAACTCGACGCGTTCTCCCGCAAGCGGGCGGTGGGCGAGACCTCGTGACGACCACGGGCGTTCTGGCGGGAGACATCGAGGACTTCCTCGAGCATCTCCGCCACGCCCGGGGTCTCAGCGAGCACAGTATCCGGGCGTACGCGGGTGATCTCGGTGGACTCGCCGCGTTCCTCGGCACCCGCGTCGACGGGGAGGTCATGACTGCCGGCGTCGACCTGGACACGCTCCGTGATTGGCTCTGGGCCTCGACCGAGGCCGGTCTCGCTCGTGCAACGATCGCCCGTCATTCCGCCTCCGTGCGTGCCCTCACCCGGTGGTTGCACGAGTCGGGGCGCATCCCCACCGACGTCGGGATCCGACTCCGGGCGCCCAAGGCGGAGAGTCGCCTCCCGCGGGTCCTGACGCGACCTCAGATCGAGAGCATTCTCGAGGGGCTTGCCGCCCGAGCAGCGACTGGAGACCCTGCGGCGCTTCGCGACCTCGCCGTCGTCGAGTTGCTCTACGGCTCCGGTCTGCGGGTGAGTGAGTTGACGGGCACGAACCTCGGCGACATCGATCTCGAGCGATTGACTGTCCGGGCGGTTGGCAAAGGGGCGAAGCAGCGTGTCGTGCCCTTCGGGGTCCCTGCGGCAGCGGCGCTCGCACGTTATTCCGACGAGTCGCGACCGGCCCTTGCCGCAGTGGACGGCTCCGAGGCTCAGGCTTACTTTCTCGGAAGATCCGGGCGGCGGCTCGGAACCCGCGCCGTGTACTCTTTGGTGGCGCGCCTCCTGAGTGACATTCCGGGATCGGGCCCGGCCGGCCCGCACGCGCTGAGGCACACGGCGGCGACGCACCTCCTCGACGGAGGGGCCGATCTTCGTCAAGTGCAGGAGCTTCTCGGCCACGCGAGCCTCGGTACGACTCAGATCTACACCCACGTCTCGACGGAGCGGCTCCGCGAGAGCTATCGCTCAGCCCACCCGCGCGCCTGACGCCGCGCGGCGCCTTCGGGTGTCACATCATCGCCGGGTCGGGAGCAGAATCGCGGGGCGTAGCTCGCCGAGCAGCAGCAGCGGGTTCACGTAGTCGCCGTCGATCCGGGCGCCGAGGTGGAGGCACGTGCCGCAGTCGTCGTGTCCGCTCTGGAGGGTGCCGATTTCTTGGCCGCGTTCGATCGTGTCGCCGGCGGCCACGCTGGCCACGACGGGCTCGAAGCTGGAGAGGATCCCACCTGCGTGCTCGATGGACACGACCGGCCGGTCGACGACCTGCCCGGCGAAGTGCACTACCCCGGAATCCGGAGCGGTGACGACGGTCGCGTCGGCAGCCTCGATGTCGATGCCGCGATGCCCGGGTGACCAGACCTCGTCGGGTGCCTCGAACTCCCGGACGACCGGATGCGGATCCGGAACAGGCCACGACCACACGGGGAGGTCGGTGGCCCGGAGCGCGCCGCTGTGTGCTGTCGCTGGCGTGGTATTCGCGACCCCGGTCGTCGAGAGTGCAAGTGCGCCGACGACAGCACCGGAGAGGAGTCGGGCGCCCAGCCGTCGCCGCAGGTTCAGACAAGCGACTGCCCGACAAGCGACGGGCAGACTTTTCGAGGGTGGGGCAGAATCGAGGAGGAACGGCATGGGGCCCAGGATGCCTCGCGGAACGACCCTCAGCGGGGCGTTTGGTGCAATCTGTGCATAAGCACTCGTGCATGCCGATATGTGGGGGAGTGGTGGTTGTGAGTCGCCACTTCCCGTGAGGGAAGGTTGAGAACAGTGTCCACAGCGTCCAGCAGTGCACCACCGAGTGCCAGGAAACTCGAACGGCGCGTGACGGCTCTCGCCGTGGTCGCGGCCATCGGCGGGTTCCTCTTCGGATTCGACTCCTCCGTCATCAACGGCGCCGTCTCGTCGATCACCAAGCACTTCGGTATTCCGGAGGCAGCGTCGGGCATCACCGTCGCGTCCGCGCTGATCGGCTGCGCTGTCGGTGCTTATGTCGCGGGCCGCCTGGCCGACCGTCTGGGCCGCATCAAGGTCATGCTGATCGGCTCGGGCCTCTTCCTGATTTCCTCCATCGGCGCGGCATTCGCGTTCGCCGTCTGGGATTTCGTTCTCTGGCGCCTGATCGGCGGCCTTGGAATCGGAATCGCCTCGGTGATTGCCCCGGCCTACATCGCCGAGGTGAGTCCGAAGGCCGTTCGAGGTCGTTTGGCATCGTTCCAGCAGCTTGCGATCACGCTGGGCATTTTTGCGGCCCTCCTGTCCGACCAACTCCTCGTCACCGGCGCCAACGGAAACGCACTCGCGAACCTCGGCCCCTTCGAAATCTGGCGGTGGATGTTCCTCGTGGGCGTCGTCCCGTCGGTTGCCTATGGTGTGCTCGCCTGGCGATTGCCCGAATCACCGCGTTATCTCGCGAGCGAGGGGAGACGTGATGAGGCCCGTGAAGTCCTGAGTCAGATCGTGCCGACGGAGACCGTGGAGACGAACCTCAACGACATCGAGGAGGCCATCAAGAAGGAGGCCGACCTCACCAAGAAATCCAGCATCCGGGGCAATCGGTTCGGCCTTCAGCCGATCGTCTGGGTCGGCATCATTCTGGCGGTGCTCCAGCAGTTCGTGGGCATCAACGTGATTTTCTACTACTCGACGACGCTGTGGCAGGCCGTCGGCTTCAAGGCGTCCCAGTCGTTCCTGATCTCGACGATCAGCTCGGTGATCAACGTCCTGGTCACCTTCGTCGCCATCTTCTTCGCCGACCGGTGGGGGCGGCGCCCGCTTCTGATCGGCGGTTCGGTCGGCATGACGGTGAGCCTCGCCTTCATGGCGATCTCGTTCAGCCAGTCGCACCTGGTCAGCGGGTCGCCTCAACTGCCGGGTGCATGGGGTCCTGTGGCTCTCGTCGCCGCGAACCTTTTCGTGATCTCATTCGGAGCCACCTGGGGGCCGCTCATGTGGGTGCTCCTGGGTGAGATGTTCCCGCCCAGTATTCGCGCCGCGGCCCTCGGAGTCGGCAGCACGGCCAACTGGATCGCCAACTTCATCGTCACCGTGTCGTTCCCGGTTCTGTCCACCATCAACCTGACGCTCGCGTACAGCATTTTCGCGTTCTTTGCTCTCGTGTCGTTCTTCTTCGTCCTGACCAAGATCAAAGAGACCAAGGGGCGATCGCTCGAAGAGATGGGTTTGTCCGCGGCGGAGGTCGAGGCCTCGGCCGCCTGACGCAGGATCCAGCGCTTCGCCCGCAGAACGTCCCGCCATCGACCCGAGGCGGGGCGTTCTCGGTGCTACTATGTATTCGCGGTCTGCTCAGCAGGCTGACTTCGCGTGCCCTGTTCCGATTCGTCGGACACCACGGCCTCCGCATCCACTCGGTCCTCGCCGCAACGGCGAGGCGGATGCGTGCTCGGGCACCAGGCAGAGGCGACCACCCGGTCGTCCATTCAACCGAAAACGACGTGCGCGTCCCGCGTGCGTAGAGAAGGAGAACGGCCATGGCCGTCGTCACCATTCGCCAGCTGCTCGACAGCGGCGTCCACTTCGGACACCAGACCCGCCGCTGGAACCCGAAAGTGAAGCGCTTCATCCTCGCCGAACGCTCCGGCATCCACATCATCGACCTCCAGCAGTCGTTGGGCTACATCGACAAGGCGTACGACTTCGTCAAAGAGACGGTCGCTCACGGCGGCACCATCCTCTTCGTCGGCACCAAGAAGCAGGCTCAGGGCTCCATCTCCGAGCAGGCCATCCGCGTCGGCCAGCCCTTCGTCAACCAGCGTTGGCTCGGCGGGCTCCTCACCAACTTCCAGACCGTCTCCAAGCGTCTTGCGCGCATGAAAGAACTGGAAGAGATCGACTTCGACGACACGACTCAGGGCTTCACCAAGAAAGAGCTCCTGATCAAGAAGCGCGAGCTCGACAAGCTGCACAAGACCCTCGGTGGTATCCGCAACCTGACCAAGACGCCGTCGGCTCTCTGGGTTGTCGACACCAAGAAGGAGCACCTCGCGATCGACGAGGCCAAGAAGCTCGGGATCCCGGTCATCGGCATCCTCGACACCAATTGCGACCCCGACGAAATCCAGTTCCCGATCCCCGGCAACGACGACGCGATCCGTTCCGTCGGTCTGCTGACGCGCATCGTCGCCGACGCCGCCGCGGAGGGCCTCATTCAGCGTCACCAGAAGCCCGAGGAGGGCGAGCAGCCCGTCGAGCCGCTGGCCGAGTGGGAGGCTGAGCTTCTTGCTCAGTCGACCGAGGCCGACGACAAAGAGGCTGTCGAGCTCCGCGAGGCCGTTGCCTCCGTCGGTGAGACGCCCGCGTCGAGCGAAGAGGCCCCTGAGCCCGTCGAAGAGAACGACGCCGACGCCCAGGTCGCCGCCAAGGAGATCGGTGAGCCGGTCGAAACCCCCGTCGCCGAGGCCGACCCCGAGGTCGCTAACGCGGTCGA
>JAODMX010000113.1 GCA_025464735.1 Frondihabitans sp.
TGGACCGCGGTTTCGTCATCACGAACGAGCGCCTCGCCACCAGCGTCCCCGGCGTCTACGCCATCGGCGACATCGTTCCCGGCCTCCAGCTTGCCCACCGCAGCTTCCAGCAGGGCATCTTCGTCGCCGAGGAAATCGCCGGTCTCGCACCGGTCGTCATCGAAGACGTCAACATCCCGAAGGTCACCTATTCGGACCCCGAGGTGGCGTCAGTGGGCCTAACGACTGCGAAGGCGACAGAAAAGTACGGCGCCGACAAGATCTCGTCGTACGACTACAATCTGGCCGGCAACGGAAAGAGCTCGATCCTGGGCACCACGGGCTCCGTCAAGGTCGTGCGCGTGAACGATGGGCCTGTCGTTGGCATCCACATGATCGGCGCTCGCGTCGGCGAACTGATCGGCGAAGCGCAGCTCACCGTCAACTGGGAGGCCTACCCCGAAGACGTCGCGTCGCTCATCCACGCGCACCCGACCCAGAACGAAGCGCTCGGTGAGGCCATGATGGCCTTGGCAGGGAAACCGCTCCACGCAATGTAGGCGTGCGTCGGCCGATTCGACGCTGTAGAAAATTCATAGATCAGAACTGCAAGAAGGAGTTCCACTGATGAGCGAATCCGTCAACCTCCCGGCGCTCGGTGAGAGTGTCACCGAGGGCACGGTCACCCGCTGGTTGAAAAATGTCGGTGACCGGGTGGAGGTCGACGAGCCGCTGCTCGAGGTCTCGACCGACAAGGTCGACACCGAGATCCCCTCACCGGTTGCCGGGGTGATCGAAGAGATCCTGGTGGCAGAAGACGAGACCGTCGAGGTGGGCACCCCTCTCGTGAAGATCGGCGACGGATCCGGGTCGGGCTCCGAGCCCGAGGCGCCCGCCGCCCCGGCGGAGGCTCCTCAGGAGGAGCCCGCCGAAGCATCGTCGGAGGCCGGCTACGAGACTCCGTCCCCGGCGGACGAAGCACCGGCCGCCGAAGTTTCTTCGGCCGCTGCTCCGGCTCCCACCGAAGAGCCGGCCCCTGTTGCCGCGGCTGCTCCGGCACCGGCACCAGCCGTCGATGCGCCGCCGGCTGCTGCTCCGGCCGCAGTTACGCCCGCCGCACCGGCGCCGACTCCTGCCGCTGCTCCCGCCGTAGCGGCGCCCGCGCCGTCCTCAGGTGGCCCTGTCGGTTACGTCACGCCACTCGTTCGCAAGCTCGCAAACGAGAAGGGCATCGACCTCTCCACCCTCGCAGGCAGCGGCGTCGGAGGCCGGATCCGCAAGGAGGACGTCCTCGCGGCGGCCGAGGCGTTGGCTGCGGCAACGCCGCCTGCCGCAGCTCCCGCGGCAGCAGCGTCGACCTACACGCCCCTCGAGGTCTCGCCTCTGCGCGGCACCACCGTCCCGATGACGCGACTCCGCAAGGTCGTCGCGGCACGCGCGGTCGAGTCGATGCAGTCGATGGCACAGCTCACCAGCGTGGTCGAGGTCGACGTGACAAAAGTTGCTGCGTTCCGTGACCGCGTCAAGGGCGAGTTCGTCCAGAAGACCGGCAACAAGCTGTCCTTCCTGCCCTTCTTCACGCTCGCGGCGGCGGAGGCGCTCCAGGCCTTCCCGAAGCTCAACGCGACCATCGACGGCGACTCGATCGTCTACCCCGACACCGAGAACATCAGCATGGCTGTCGACACCGAGCGTGGTCTGCTCACGCCGGTCATCCGCAACGCGGCGTCTCTCGACCTCGCCGGCCTTGCGTCGTCGATCGCCGACCTGGCGGGCCGAACCCGCGACAACAAGCTCACGCCTGACGAGCTCGCCGGCGGCACCTTCACGGTGACCAACACAGGGTCGCGCGGCGCGCTGTTCGACACTCCCGTGGTCTTCCTCCCCCAGGTGGCCATCCTCGGCACGGGCATCGTCGTCAAGAAGCCCGTTGTCATCACGGCTGACGGCTCGGAGTCGATCGCCATCCGCTCGATGGTGTACCTCGCGCTCTCGTACGATCACCGGATCGTCGACGGCGCCGACGCCGCGCGCTTCCTGGTCGCCGTCAAGAGTCGCCTCGAGGGTGGCGACTTCCAAGGCAAGCTCGGCATCTGACTCATCGCGTCGCGCGACTAACATCGCGCAGCCGCCAACCGGCCTCCGTTTTCGTCACGAGAACGGAGGCCGGTTCGGTTATGCGCGCTGTTTGTTGGTCATCCTCGTGCGCACTGGCCACGTCGGTGGCGGCTCTGTAGACGACCGAGCCGCCCAGGCGATTGACTGCCAGCGTGAGGGTCAGGCCGATCGGGCGGCCGGCGAGAAGTGCGGGGTCGTCGACCGCAGCGAGATCGGCTTCGAGCGCCGAGGATCCGGCGTCATCGACGCCGCGGAGACACTCGGCGTCGAGCACTGCCAGGCACGCTGCGCGGAGTCGGAGCAAGAGGCGGGTCGCCGCGTCGGCGTCCTCACCCTTCAAGGTCGGCGTCCTCACCCTTCAAGACGGCGGCATCGCGCACGCCCGACTGCGAGTGAGTGCGTGAAGGCGTAGGTGAACGCGACGATGTAGCTGAGCGCGAGGGCGACGGCAGGGCCGCGGCGGTTGCGCTGGAGCGACCGGGTGCGAGGTCTCCCTCCGCGACCGCCCGTGGCGCGGCAGTCTGCCGCGCGAGAACGCTCGAGCCGATGATGACCGACACAAGCACGATGGACGTCGTGAGCCACACCTTCGGCCGCACCTCGCCGAGGGAGTCGAGGACCGCCCTCACCGGTGCCCACGAAGTTGCCATCTCGCGGGCGCGAGCGAGCCCGGCCGCACGTGTGTCGAGCGAGACCGGCTGAGGCGCGGAGGTGCCACTCGCAACCGTGCCAACCGTCGTCGACACCGCGAGCACCCCGCCGTCCCCTCGCGCGGATCCGGATCCGGCCCCGTCGACGTCGGGAAGCGGTGCCTCGAGCGGAGCCGCAGAGTCGAGCGCGAAAACGGCCTCGATCATCTCGTCGATGCTCGCCTCTGGGCAGTCACCGTGAAGCCCTTCACGCTCGAGGAGGCGCTGCACCTCCGCTCGAGCATGTCGACTCCCACCGAGCGTGACGGCCATCACCGGACCGACCAGCCCCCGCGCGACGTCGGCCGGCTCCGCGGCCGGGCCGCCCAGACGCGAAACCCCGCGCAGTGGCTGCGCGCGGAGGCCCGTCACGATCGGCGTGCCCAGCGCGTCGAAGAGGACACCGTCGAGCGAAATCGACGGAGCGAGATGAACTGCGGAATGCAGGCCTCGCCGCTCGACGTGGACGAGAACACGGAGCAGGGGAACGAGCAGGGTGACGGCCTCCCCCGCCGTCAGATGACCGCGGGCTTGGATCCACGCCGCCGCCGACTCAGTCGTCAGCCGCGGCAGCACGAGCCCGAGCCCCTCGGGCAGCTCCACGACGTCGATCAGGGGCACGACGTGAGGGTGATCTACTGCCGACAGGGCCGCTGCCTCGGCCAGGGTCTCCGCCCGCGCCGAGGCGCCTCGTCGCACTTTGACGACCATGGGATCCTGTACGCCCTCTTCGAGAGCGGGTCTAACCCACTCGAAGACATCGGCTTGTGCCCCGCGGGCGACGAGCGCTCCTCGACGCGATGAGGCCGGCACGCCGGGGTGGTGGTTGCTCGTGGTCATGGCAACGATGTTCGCAACCCGTACGGGCTCAGAGGCCGTCCGGCGGCT
>JAODMX010000165.1 GCA_025464735.1 Frondihabitans sp.
AACTGAGGACGGGACGCTGGCTGGTCGATCGGCCGTCAACGCCACGTGGATACCGAGGGCACGGCCGTCGGTGAGCAGTTCGAGAAACGCCGAGTACCACGCCGCCCGTCCGGCGCCGATTTCGAAATCGCTTCGGAACGACAGAAAGTTGTCGAGCAGGACCAGGATGCGGCGCTCGTCCGGGGCGTTGGCCGCTCGACGGTAGTCCACGATCGTGGATACGTTGAGCGCGCTGTACCGCTTGCTGCGGTCGTCGCGGATCGCGGTCAGCATTCTGATCAACCGGATCACTCGTTCGGGATCGTCACCGCTCACCACGGAGCCGACATGCGGGAGGACTTCCAGCATTCGCAGTCCGCCGGTGCCGAAATCGAGGCCGTAGACATCGATCGGGCCACCGCGGGGAGTGATTCCTGCGGCCGCGGCAAGCGATCGCAGGGCCACCGTCTTGCCCGTCCCACCCGCGCCGTAGATCGCGAGGTTGCCGTCGACGTCCGGGCGGAAGAACGCCTCGTCCTGCGCCTGCTGCTCGGGGACATCGCGAGCGCCGATCACGAGCTCGGTGTCCGTGCGCTGGCGCATGCGCGTCAGATCGAAGATGGGCGCCAGAGACTCGAGCCAGGGTCGACGTGGCGCAGGCAGCGTCATTTCGGCAGAGGCCGCGATCAAGGTCTGGACGAGCCGCGCCTGATCGGTTGGACCGGGATCCTCCGCCGATTCCTCGTCGGCCGCCGGCCGTTCCCAGGCCTGCTCCACTCCGAACGCGAGATCGGCAAGGTCAATGGATGCAGGTGGCGGCGCGTCATCGGTCCATCCCCCAGAGTAGGCGGACTGGAAACCGGTGAGGCGCCCTGGGCCTGTCTTCGCAATGGCGCGACCGGGAATCGCAGGATCGAAGGTACCGGCGATCTTGTCGCCGACTACATCCATGCTGTCGGTCTCGTCAGCCATTCGGAGCGCGACCCGGAGATTAGTGTTGGCCCGCAAATTGTCACGGATGACGCCCGCCGGCCGCTGCGTTGCCATGATCAGGTGGATGCCGAGGGATCGCCCGCGCTGAGCAATGTCGACGACGCCATCGACGAACTCAGGGACCTCGCCGGCGAGGGCGGCGAACTCGTCGATGACCAGCACCAAGGCCGGAGGGCTCTCCGGGTCGCCCCGCTTCTCGAGCTCGAGAAGATCCTTCGCCTTCTTGCGGTTGAGTAGGTGCTCGCGGTATCGCAGTTCGGCGCGAAGGCTGGTCAACGCACGTTGGACCAGATGCGGATTGAGGTCGGTGACGAGCCCCACGCAATGCGGAAGCTTGACGCACTCCGCGAATGCTGAGCCGCCCTTGTAGTCCACGAACAAGAACGTGACCCGGTCAGGGCTGTACTCGGCTGCCATCCCCAATACCCACGCCTGGAGGAACTCGCTCTTCCCGGATCCAGTCGTGCCACCTACCAGTGCGTGTGGCCCTTGGGTCCGAAGGTCCAGGTGCATGGGGTCAACGCCGGCGTGACCGACGAGCGCCCGCAAACGCCCGGCGCGGCGGCGGCGCGGCGGCGCACCACTGCGATCGTGCACCGAGTCGTTCTGTCGCCATCGCTCGGCCGCAACGTTCGGAGAGATCGCGATGTCCGGCCCTAACAGCGAAAGCATCGAAACGGTCTTCGGAAGGTCACTGTCGTCGGGGACCACCGCGCCGGCGTCGACGACGGCCGCGAGTTGTCGCCCGAACAGGAGGGCCTGCTCCCGGCTCAGAGTCTCCACCGCGACGTTGCCGATCGTCGTTCCCAAGCGCACTAGGCCTGCCGAGGCCGTCTGGCCGTCTTCGTGCACGTCGATGAAACTGCGGGCTACCGCGGGCAGTTCTGGAACCGAGTGGGAGACCCATAGGGGATAGATGCCGGCATCGGCCGCCTTCTCAACCAGCTGGATGAGACGGGCGCGGTCGACGGGGGCGTCGTCGGAGACCAGCAGCAGAACGGCGGGGACCGGAGCGGCATTCGAGTCGATCTGGCCTTCATCAACCGCTGCGCCCGCGTCCAGAGCGGACTTCTCCGTGATCGCCGCCCCACGGACTACGGCGACCGCGTCGCGCTGCAGTACCAGTTCTTCGAGCGCGGCCAGGAGCGCTTCGGCGGTCGGCTGCCTGTTGGTGAGATGCGGGGCTTCGCCGAGAGGACTCTGTGGCGATCCGACGTGCGGAAGCCACTTTAGCCACTCGAACTCGGGCACCCACGCCGGCCCCACCATGGCGGCGATGGCCAGTTCGGCCGGCGAATGCAGCGCCGCGAGTTGCGCGACGAGTGCGCGTGCCACCGGTGCCACGACAGAATGAGCACCTGCCACGCCGAGCGCGCCCGAGAACGGCAGACTCTCGGTGACGGGCACTCCGTCGATGTGTCGATAGCGGTCCTTGATCGCCATGATCTTCTCGAGGTACTCGGGCAGCGCCGAATCCTCATTACTCAGGGTCACCGAGTTCCGCGACGGCATCGTCCCGGTTCCGAGGTTTACCGTGAGGAACTGCCAATGTTCGGGGCGCCGCGTCCAAAGCAGCGAAGAAAGCCGGTGCGCCGCATCGACAGCTTCCGCAGTCGATGGCGTTTCACGGAGCCGCGTCTCGCGCTCTTTCTCCCGCTCCGACGCGAGCACCGCGTCTAGCGCCGCGGCGCGCTGCGTGAACCGCTCGACGTCGAGTTTCTCTTTGCGCTTTCTGGTCGCGCGGGTGCTGATATAGGTCCCGAGCATGAGGATCGGGGATGCTGCGACGAAGATGAGGGACTGCAGACCACGTCCCATCAACGCGAACACGACGCCCAGAAGGAGCGGAGCAAGAAGCGCCACCCACGGGAAGGCTTGTGTGTCCTTTTCCGCCGGAATGCTCGGCGCGATGTGCTCCGTTCCGGGGTACCGCACTTCAACACGTGGCGATCTGTTGAAGGCGACCCAGCCTTCGCGGCGTTCGGCGGCGGCGCCCGGCCCGTTGGTGATTCGAATCTCGACCACCGAATCGCCGAGCGTGGCGCGGCCTCCGTCAGAGAGGTCCACGCGAGTGAGTGGCTCGCCGTCGACCTCCACACCGTTCGCCGAGTTGAGATCGACGATCCGAACGCTGTCTCGAAACACATCGAGCCGAGCATGCTGCTTCGACACCAGCGGGTCGGTGAGCGACACCTCGAGCCCCGGTTGACGGCCGAGATAAGCCGTTCCCAGCTGGAGCGGGAACTTACGGCCGGCATCCGGCCCCTCAACAACCCGCAACACCGCGCCCGACGAAGGACCGAGGGCGGCCGATGTCTCGGTGGCGAGCTGGATTGACGCACCCGAGGCGAGTGGGGAATCGGCGAGGGTCAGCGAGCCATCGAGGGCAGGAGATCCATCTGCACCCAGTCGAAGCGTGGCTGCGGCCGCTCGAGCTGATGCCCTATAAGGGTCTCCGGCGGCGATGGCGATGGCCAGTTCTCGCACAGTCGCCGCGCCGTCGGCCACGACGACGATGTCGGCCTCGGGCCCGCTGGGCCGCCGCAGGGTTAGCTTCAGCTTCATCGCGTTGCTGCCTTCCGGGTGAATTGGGCTGCCCGCGCAGATGCGCTCCTGGACGCGACCGCTCCGGCAACAACCACGCGCGACCGCACGCGGAAGCTGCTGGCACGCCGCCGGAACCAACTGGCCGAACGGCGAGCAGCATCCTCGGCCTCGGCGAGCTTCACCCAGAGCCCGTCGACGGTTGAGTCTGAGACCTCGGTTCCGGAGAAAACGGCGGCATCAGTGGCAACCGCGATTTCGCGAAGTC
>JAODMX010000211.1 GCA_025464735.1 Frondihabitans sp.
CTCAGATGGGATGGTGCGGTTGCTACGGGGTGATCGGGGCGGTGTAGAGCGAGATCTCTCGGATCCGGGGCGGTGCATCCCAGCCCTGAGCCAGGATCCAGCGGCCGTCGCGTTGCAAGAGGCCACCCCACGAGAGCGACCCGCCACGATTGACGGCGATCTGGTCGAACGGTTTCGAGACGTCGTAGAGCGTCTGGGCGGCCGCGAAGCGACCGTCTGCGTCGGAATAGAAGAAGTCGAGCAGCAGCTCCCCCGGTCGGTGCCCGACGACGGCGCAGGCGACCTCGTGGAGGTGGCCGCCCAGGGCGTCGAGTGACAGGTAGGGCTGCTCGTGGAAGCGCCACTCGACCATGTCGGTGGAGCGGCCAACCATCGGGTGCCCGTTGCATCCTTCGCTGAGGAACATCAGATACTCCCCACCTACCCGAGCCGCGTTGCCCGCAGGATCACGCGTGATCACGGCCCCCTTCGCCCAGAGTCGCGACGTCTCATGATCGAGGATCGGCCCGAGCTTCTGCCAGCTCACGAGGTCGTCCGAGACGGCGAGATTGATGTCGCAGCCGACGGTCTCGACGGGATAGCCGGGCGAAGGGAAACTCTCCTTCAGAGAGGCTGTCGCCGGGAAGATTCCGTTGTAGAACAGGAACCAGCGCCCCTCGGCCCGATAGATCTTGGGATCCTCGCAGCCGAGCAGTTCGTTGTCGAGCGTCGGCCAGATGACCGGGTTGGAGGGTGAGTCGACCCACCCGTCGGCGCCCTTCCGGGCCATGCCGATCCTGCTCGACGTCGATTCTTTGCGCGGTGACGCTCGGTAGAACATCACGAGGTCGTCTCCGTCGACGATGAGCGAGGGATTGAAGATCGACTCCGCCGTCCAGCCGATCCCGGTCGGGTCCGGCCACTGAGCGTCGGGCCGGAACGTCGCCGCGGGGTCTCGGACGAACGGGCCGATGGCCCACGCCGGATCCGAGGGGTACTCCCCCGAAAAATCGTCCTGCGAGAGTGCGTCGGTGGCCTCGTTGCGCGTGGCCAGGGCTTCCTCAAGGGCACCGCGCAGCGCCTCCTGCGTCAGTTCGATCGTCACTCGTCCCGCTCCAGTCGTGCCACGCCGATCTTGCTGTCGGCCATTCCGTAGAAGACGAAGAGCTCGCCCTCGATGTTCTCGATCGCCGTCGGGAACACGACGTTCGCCGCCACCCCGTCGGTCTCGTCGGTCGTCTCGGGCGCCAGGAGCGGACTGGTCGTTCGTGCGATGACACGCGATGGGTCGGCCGCGTCGAGGATCATGGCACCCGCGGCATAGACGAGGCCACTCTGCGGCACAAAGGTGCTGCCGACCATCTCGCCGGTGACGCCGTGATGGACCAGGAGCCAGCCCTCCGGGATCCTGAGCGGTGCCGGGCCGGCCCCGATTTTCAGCGACTCCCAGGGCTGCTCGGAGAGAGCGACGACACGGTGACCGGACGGGCGAACCAGCGCGGTGATGTCGTTCGCGGCCTCGTCGGCCGGGACGTAGGAGATCCAGATACCGGGCCTGGTGTCGGTCGTGCCGGTCGGAAGCGGTGGGTGTTCGCCGGGCCGAGCGAAATCGAGCTCCCACATCGGGCGATGCAGCAGCGCGTAGCTGGGTCGCCCCTCGGGGTCGGGTACGACCTCGGGGAAGAACACGACGTCCTTGTTCGGGAAGAGCCCGAGGTCAGTGTCGAGCGCGTCGTCATAGGCGAACTGGATCGGCCCCAAGCGCTGCCAGTGCTCCGCGTCGGTCGAGACGGCGATGGCCGGACGCGGCCCGAGCGGCCCGAACGCCACGTAGGTCATCACCTGGACGCCGAGCGACGGGATCGCGGTGATGCGCGGATCCTCCGTCCCTCCATGACCTGTGCCATGCTCCCAGCCGCGATCCGGTGCCAGCGCGACCCCAAGCCGCTCGATGTCGGTGGGAACCCCGTCGGTCACGGTGACGCGCGCGCGACCCACTCGCGAGACGTTCCCCTCCGAGACGAGGCGCGGGAAGAGATACAACTCTCCGTCGGGCCCCCAGGCAGTCGCGGGGTTCAGCACCCCTTCCACCTCGCGCGAATCGTCAGGATCCGGAGTCATCAGAACCCCGATCCGGGTCAGCCGGTACGGGACCGAGTCGGTCCGGGTCGTCGAGACAATCGTCATCCCTTGACCGCCCCGCCGACGACGCCACCGACGAGGAAGCGCTGGAGGAAGACGTACGCGACCACGAGCGGGGCCGCGACGATCATCGTCGCTGCCGCCAGCAGCCCCCACTGACTCGTGTAGGTCCCCTGGAAGGCGAACAACCCGAGGGTCAGCGGTGACTTCGTCGAATCAGGCAACAGGATCGTGGCCAGGATGATGTCGTTCCAGACCCCGATGGCCTGCAGGATGAAGATAGTCGCGATCGCGGGCCTGGCGAGCGGCACCACGAAGGTGAAGAGATACCGCCAGTACCCGATGCCGTCCATCGACGCGGCTTCGTCGAGTTCGCGCGGAAGCGAACGGATGAACCCCGCAAGGAGGATCGGACCGACCCCGACGCCGGCCGCCATGATGAGGATGTAGCCGATCTGAGTGTCGTACAGGTGCAGTCGGAGCAGGAGCTGGAACTGCGTGATCAGGGCGTTCGGCAGGAAGAGAAGCACGACGAAGAACACCGACCACAGCCTGCTTCCGCGGAGGTACCCACGCGAGACTGGAAACCCGAGGACCACCGAGACGAACGTTCCGAGAAGCGCCGCACACGACGTGTAGAGGATGCTGTTGAGGATGTAGGAGCCGAAGTTGCCCCGGGTCCAGGCGGTGACGAAATTTCCGAGATCGGGGCTCGTCACGATGCCGATCGGGTCGGCCGAGAAGGCGCTGTTGCTCTTCAGGGCCGTGTTCAGAAGGAACAGCAGCGGGAAGAGGTAGAAGACCATCACGACGCCGGCGAGCACGTAGTTGACGATGGTTCCGGGCCGGATCGGTTTCTTCCGTTTCGGGTTGACGCCCGCAAACTCGGGAGCATCGCTGCCCGCACCGGATCCGGCACCCTGCCCCTCGGGAGCGCTGACGGTGGGCGCCGTCGAAACTGCGGGGCTCATAGCTTGGCCTCTCGTTTGCGGAGGTAGTAGAGGACGGCGAGAGAGATGGCGCCGACGATGACGAACTGGACGATCGAGATCGACGAGGCATAGCCCTGCGACTGCGAAGTGCCGCTGGCGGAGCTGCCGCCGAAGCCCTGCGAGAAGATCGCCAGCGAGAGCAGCTGCGTCGCGGAGTTGTTCGGGCCGGTCAAGACGTAGGCGAGCTGATAGCTCTGGAGGGATGACACGATTCCGAGGAGCACCGTCGCGGTGATCGACGGGGCGAGCATCGGCACGGTCACCAGCCGGAGCTTCTGCCACGGCGACGCGCCGTCGATATCAGCCGACTCGTACAGATCCGTCGGGATTCCCTGCAGCCCCGCGAGGAAGATGACGATCGAGATTCCGAGCGACGACCAGATCTGCACGAAGATCACCAGCCCCAGGGCCATGTGCTGATCGCCGAAGAAGGCGGGGCTGGATCCGAACCAACCCCAGATGGTCGCGGCGGGACCCGCGTTCGGGTTGAAGATCAGCGAGAAGATCAGGCCGATCACGGTCACGCCGAGAACGGTGGGCATGAAGACGATCGCGCGGTAGACGGTCCGGCCGCGCAGCTTCTGGTTGAACAGCACCGCGATGACGAGCGCCAAGCCGATCTGGACGACCGTGCTCACGATCGCGTACACGAGCGTGTTCTTGATCGCGTTGAGGTTGTAGTCGAAGTGCGCCGCGGAGAAGAACGCCTGGTAGTTCTGGAGGCCGATCCAGTGCACCGGCAGGTACGGCAAGCCGCGGATGTCGGTGAACGACAGAACGAGCACGCCGACCGCTGGAATGATCGCGAAGATCCCGAGCACCAGGATCCCGAACGTGAAGGTCAGCCGCATCGGGCTCCGGTGCGGGAACGGGAAAGAGTTGGACGACATCAGAAGCCCGCGAGCCAA